>JAIRRL010000114.1 GCA_031255985.1 Gracilibacteraceae bacterium | reverse complement strand
AATAACATGATTGTTTCATCTCGGCGAGATGATGTAATTCCATGATGCAAATGGCTCAAGATATTTGATTTTGATCATTTTGAACTCTTCGTCTGACACCTTTTGGGCCAGCTTATAGTCTGTGTCATCCCTCACACAGTAAACCTTGAGTCCAGTCGTTGTGGCAGTGGAACCAATCAAGTCGACGGCCGTTCCTCATCGTATGGTTCACGCTTCGCGCGCCGCGCCAGAGAATTTTGCGCAACAAAATCCGACGGAGACGCGGCGGGTACGGGCGACCGGTCAAAATCGCGCTCGTTGCGCGTGATAATATATTCCGCTTTCTCTCGCCTTGCCGTGGCCGCAAGTATTGCATCCTCAAAGTCCGCTATTCCGAGTGTAAGCGCGTCAGCGATATCTGTAGCCGCCGTATCACAGACGCGAACGAGCTGAATCAGCGTTGCGATCGCATTCTGCGCCGCCGCGGAACTCTTTCTGCTCTTTCGAAGGATGTAATATATGTCAGCAATGCTTCCCGCAGGCGTGCAGGCGTCCAATTTGTCTTCAGCGGCAAACTTGAGGATTGCATAGGAATCGTCAAAAAAATCCTCGCGCCGCTCAAGAACATCGACGATGATATTCGTATCTAAGACGACCCTCACTTTAGGGTCAACCTTTCTGCGCGAGCTTCCTCCGCGGAAAGGTTCACGTCTTCGGCAATGCCGACGAGGCTGTCGAGCATGGCGACCTTATCTTTTGCCGGATTCGATATCTTGACGATGATTTTGCCTTTGCGGCTTACAAATATATCCTCATCGCTTGCGACATCAAGATACCGGCCCATGTTCGCTTTCAGTTCGGTTGCCGTTATTAGCATGGCGCGCCTCCTTTATCTGTACGGTTTAAGTATAGCATAACCGCGCGATTCGCGCAACTCCCGACCGACGGTTTAAGCGCAAGCAAGCGGATGATCATCCGAAGTCAGGCGGTAAAACTTTACCATCAGATAAGCGAAAATATGTGAAATAATTAGGCTCTTCGGTAGGATGTGTGGAAAGGAAATAGCCTTGACCACTTGAAAACACGCCGCTGTCGGTTATGATAGAGAGTGCAACCAAATCATATCATAACGGAGGGCAGCGACGTGCATACAAAGAGCATAACGATAGACTTGCCGGGGAGGATCGCATGATGTTTCCACACATCCTGCCGAAGACTCAAAAATGCTCTGAGATGCTGAGACGATACGCGGCGCTGAACGAAACCGCGCTCACGCCGGAGTATGACGAGGATGATTGGGAGCCTGAGCTTTAACCTAAGGGCAGTAATACAATACGATGTTGGCTCAATGTACAAGGCGAGTACCAAAGTGCCGAGAGAGATTGGTGGAAGCAATCAAAGATCACCTTGCTTGTCCCTGCGGCGGTTAGATGGAGTAATGCAGCGCGGCGGTAAAGCGCCGAATGAAAGCGGAAGCACGAAATAATTTTTTTGCCTATGTCAATAACAAATAATTTTTTTTGCCTATTGACATTGACGCAGCGTAAAGGTTTATACTGCAGCTATTAGGAGGTGAACTCATGGAATACACGGTAAACAAACTCGCGAAACTGGCGGGCGTCAGCACCCGGACGCTGCGGTATTACGATCAGTGCGGGCTGCTTGCGCCTTGCCGCGTCAGTTCCGGCGGCTACCGGATTTACGGCCGGGCTGAGGTTGACCGTTTGCAGCAAATCCTGTTCTACCGGGAGCTTGGCTTTGGGCTGGACGAAATCAAGCGCAGCCTCTCCGCTCCGGGTTTTGAGCCGATTGCCGCCCTCAGCAGCCATTTGGACGCGCTGCGAACGCGCCGCCGCCAGCTGGACACGCTTATTCAGAACGTGGAGAACAGTATTCGGGCAATGAAAGGAGACGCCGAGATGAGCGACACTGAGAAATTCGAGGGCTTCAAGCAAAAGCTGCTCGACGGCAACGAAGAAAAATACGGCGCGGAAATTCGCGCCAAGTATGGCGACGCCGTAGTTGACGCTTCCAACGCCCAGGTCAAAGGACTGACCGCCAGGCAGTACGCCGATGTGGAAAGACTCTCGCAGGAAATCGGCGACACGCTGAAAGCGGCGATGGAGAGCGGCGGCGATCCCGCAGGCGCGCTGGCGCAAAAAGTCTGCGCGCTTCACAAAAACTGGCTCTGCTATTTCTGGACATCCTACAGTCCGGAGGCTCACAAGCGCATAGCCGGCCTTTATGTGGACGACCCGCGCTTTACCGCTTATTATGACAAAATCGCGCCGGGATGCGCCGTGTTCCTGCGGGATGCAATCAACATCCACGCCGAAAAATTGACTGCCGGCAGGCCGGGTGTTGAGGATTAGCTAATCGGGGCGCGGATCCGCGCCCCCGGTCCGGAGACAAGCAATGGCAAAATTTGGCGGAAAAATTTTTCAAAAAATTTTTCCGAATATGATTGCGTTTTGTTCTATTCATGATATAATTTAGGAAAGTCTCAATTTTAGCCTGTTGATTGTTTTGATTGGGGATAACGAGACCACGAGGATGGTGAAGTACATGTTAAAGAAAAATATCCTGACAGCGGCCATATGCGTTGCGGCTCTGCTTCTGCTGGCGGCCTGCGGCGGCGGCGGCCCGGCGGTCGCCAGTCTGCCGGCGGAGCCGCCGCCGGGCGGCGAGGACGAAGGAGCGCTCCCGGATTGGCCCGCGCCATTGATAACGGTGGAGGATCAGGATGTGCCGCTGGCCTGGGGCGTAGCCAACATCAAGACGCCGGAGGCGACGGGGAAGCTGGCCTACGATAACAACAAAGCCCGGATCGACGCTTCCAACATCTCGGAAGGCTACGTCATGATCCTTTACGAGGGCAGCGTACAGAAAATCAAGGTGCAGATCACGAAAAACGGCAGCGAGACGACTTACACCTATAATCTGAATTCGGGCGGGACCGCGGAAGTTTATCCCTTCACGGAAGGGAGCGGGACTTACACGGTCAAAGTGCTGGAAAACGTCAGCGGTTCCAGTTACGCGCTCGCCCTTTCCCAGGAACTGAGCGTGAATTTGACCAACCAGTTTCTGCCCTTCCTTTATCCCAACCAGTATGTGAATTTCAACGCCAGCTCCCAGGCTGTGCTCCAGGCGGCGAAGTTGGCGGAAGGCGCGGACAGCGACCTGGAAGTCATCAAGAATGTTTACGAATATGTCATCAGCCATGTCACTTACGATCATGAAAAAGCGGCGACCGTGAAGTCCGGCTATCTGCCGGTTGTGGACACGACTTTGGCCACCGGCAAGGGAATCTGTTTTGACTACGCGGCCCTGATGAGCGCGATGCTGCGTTCGCAGGGCATCCCGACCAAACTGACGGTCGGCTATGTTTCCGGCGGCGTCTATCACGCCTGGATCAGCACTTATGTGCAAAAAGTCGGCTGGGTCAACAGCATGATTTATTTTGACGGCATTAACTGGAAACTTATGGATCCTACTTTTGCCGCCAACGCCAATAACAGCCAGGCGATCAACGAATTCATCGGTAAAGGCAGTAATTACGCTGAAAAATACGCCTATTGACGGCGGGCGCGAAAAGGCGGGGCGATGCGACAGGCGCGTGAGCGCGACGGACGCGGGTGAAGGAGGGACATGGCGGCATCCACACCGGAAAAAAATAAGCGCAAACAGTTGTCTCCCAGCGAGATGGCTGTTTTTTGCGCTCAAATGGCGATGATTTTAAAAGCCGGCGTTATCGCCGCCGAGGGCGTGACGGTCATGGCCGCCGACGCTCCGACCGCCGAGGGCCGGGCTATTTTGCGGGACGTAGCCGATGAAATGGAAGCGGGGAGCGCCTTTGCCGACGCCCTGGAAGCGGCGGCCTGTTTTCCTTCATATATGACGGACATGGTGCGCATCGGCGAACGGGCGGGCAAGCTGGAGGAAGTGCTGACCTCGCTGACCGGGTATTACGAGCGGGAGGAGGCGCTGGGGCAAAATCTGCGCGGCGCCGTGACCTACCCGCTGGTGATGATCACGATGATGTGCCTGGTGATCGCGGTTTTGCTCATAAAAGTGCTGCCGGTGTTCAATGAAATGTTCCAGCAAATGGAACGGGAAATGACCGGATTTTCCTTGCTTTTACTGCGCTGGGGCCAATGGCTGGGGCGCTGGTGGCCCGTGCTGCTGGGCGTGATCGCGGCTGTCGCCTTGCTTTTGATCATACTCGCCCGCTCGCCGGGCGGCCGGGCGGGGCTGAACCGTTTCTGGTCCCGCCTGATTTTGACCCGCGCTCTCATGGCCCGCATCGCTTCCAGCCGGTTCGCTTCCGCTATGGCCCTGATGCTGCGCAGCGGCATGGATACGGATGAGGCGCTGGAGATGACCGGCCGCGTCGTGGGGCAAGAGACGCTGCGCCAAAAAATCAGAGCCTGCCAGGCGGAGATTGAAAACGGGCGCTCGATGGCGGAAGTATTGGAGGAACAACGGATTTTTCCCGGCATTTACGCCAAAATGGTGACGGTCGGCTTCAAAACCGGAACGGTGGACGAAGTGATGGGCAAATTGGCCGAGCGTCTGGACGCGGAAGTGCAAACCTCGCTGAACCGGCTGGTGGCGATGATCGAGCCTACGCTGGTTGTGATCCTTTCCGTGCTGGTCGGAGCGATTCTGCTGTCGGTCATGCTGCCGCTGATGGACGTCATGTCCACGCTGGGCGCCTGAGCCATGCGCAACCGTTTTGCCAAAGAGCGCAACCGCTTCGCCTTGCTCAAAACTTGGGGCATGTCGCTGATCTTTTTTGGCGGCGTGGTATTGCTTTGCTGGCAGGGACTGGGTCAGGCGGACAGCGGCGCTGCGGCGGAAAAACTGGAGGCGGCCCGCAAAGCCGTGGCGCGGGCGGCAGTGCATTGTTACGCCCTGGAGGGGGAATACCCGCCCGATCTGGCCTATTTGCGCGATCATTACGGCTTGCGCCTGGACCGGAATTTTGTTTATCATTATGAAGGCTTCGCTTCCAATATAATGCCTGATATCACGGTGCTGCCGAAAAACGGCCCGCTGACGGAGGAACGGTAGTGGAGCGCCGCGGGCATCTGACGGACGTTCTTTTTTTACTGGCGCTGTTCGGCGTGTTGGCGGCTTCCGCCCTGTTTGTGGTGACGACGGGGGCGAATGTGTACCGGCAGACGGTGACGCGG
The DNA here is from genome assembly GCA_031255985.1 of Gracilibacteraceae bacterium. Taxonomy (GTDB): domain Bacteria; phylum Bacillota; class Desulfitobacteriia; order Desulfitobacteriales; family Syntrophobotulaceae; genus JAIRRL01. The sequence continues at coordinate 670 of JAIRRL010000114.1, read as the reverse complement.
ATGGACGACCATTTCAACCTGCGCACGCCTCTCGCTTACGCGGCGGCCAAAATACGGCAATGCGACGCGAGCGGCGCGGTTTACACGGCGGAACTGGGCGGGGAGACGGCGCTGGTGCTGGAGCAGGTCTTCGGGGAAACCGTTTATCAGACCTGGATTTATTATCATGAAGGTTCCATAAAAGAGGTTATGCTGGAAAAAGGAGCGGAGCTCCAGCCGGCTTACGGGCTTGCGATCATGGAAACTCCCGGTTTTTATGTGGAACAGACGGAAACCGGCCTCCTGCGCTTTACGGCTTTGGACGCTTCCGGCGGCGAAATGACGCTGACCTTGAGTTTGAGGAGTTAGGCCGATATGGAAAAAACTGGTTCTTCATCCAAGTCAAGCCTTTTCCTGCTGGAAATGATCATCGCCATCCTTTTTTTGGCTATAACCGCCGCGATTTGTATGCGGCTGTTTGTGCAGGCGCATACTACGGGCGAGGCGAGCGAAAACCTGACCCGCGCGGTCATGACGGCCCAGAGTTTGACGGAAAACCTGAAGGCGTCTTTGGCGCCGGAGGAATGGCTGGCCGCGGCGCCCGGCGTCCGGACGCTGCAGGCGGGCGAGCTGTGGGAATTTCACTATGACGCGGACTGGCGTCTCTTGCCGCCGGACGAGACGGCGGCGG
>JAIRRL010000109.1 GCA_031255985.1 Gracilibacteraceae bacterium | reverse complement strand
ATTTTACGGAGTGCTCATCGTCTTTTTTACGTATTTTTATACGGGCATAACTTTTAACCCGATAGACGTAGCTGACAATATCAGGAAAAACGGTGGTTTTATTCCGGGGCTTCGTCCCGGCCGGCCCACTTCCGAATACCTTTTGCGGATCATGGGCCGCATTACGATGGCCGGCGGCGTTTTTCTGGCGATCATCGCCGTCTTCCCCAGCTTTGTCGTAGGGCTGACGAATATAGACGGCATCTATATCGGCGGCACTTCGCTGCTCATTCTTGTCAGCGTGGCGCTGGACACGATGAAACAATTGGAAGCGCAGCTTCTGGAAAGGCATTATCAGGGATTCCTGAAGTAAGGGGGCGTTAGATGCGGATAATTTTGACGGGGCCGCCGGGTGTGGGCAAAGGCACTCAGGCTGTCAAGCTGGCGGAGCGGTATGACATACCGCATATCTCCACCGGCGATATGCTGCGCCAGGCGGTGAAAGACGCCACGCCGGCGGGTCTGGCGGCCAAAACCTATATGGACGGCGGCGGCCTGGCGCCGGATGAGGTGATGATTGCCATTGTGGCCGACCGTCTGGCCCGGCCCGACTGTACACGGGGGTTTTTGCTGGACGGGTTTCCGAGAACTATCGCCCAGGCCGAGGCTCTGGCCGGCATCCTGGACGGTTTGGGCGTGAAGCTGAACGGCGTGGTGGATATCGACGCCCCCGACGATCTCCTGGTCGGGCGGCTGACCGGCCGCCGGGTATGCGGGGAATGCGCCGCGACTTACCATATCGCGACCATGCCGCCAACCCGCGCCGGTATTTGTGATAAATGCGGCGGCGAACTGCGACAGCGGGATGACGACAGCGCCGCGACCGTTGAAACCAGGCTGAGCGTGTATAAGGAGCAGACGCGGCCGCTCTCCGAATATTACCGCCGTTTGGGCCTTTTGCGCGATATTCAGGGCGATAAGGGCCTGGAAAACGTTTTTCGTGAGATTTGCGCCGCGCTTGAGTCTTGAGTAAAAAATGATTGAACTGAAAAACAAGGAACAAATTCAAATTATGCGCAGAGCCGGCGCTATCGTGGCTGAGACGCTGGAGACGCTGCGGGGGATGGTTCGGCCGGGAGTGACGACCGGCGAGCTTGACCGCGTAGCGGAGGACTATATAGTCAAGCAGGGAGCGACGCCGGCTTTTAAGGGATACGAAGGCTTTCCCGCCACTATTTGCGCCTCGGTCAACGAGGAAGTGGTGCATGGTATTCCCGGAACCCGCAAACTCTGTGAAGGAGACATCATCAGCATTGATTGCGGGGCGTTTTACCGGGGCTATTGCGGAGATTCGGCCATAACCGTACCGGTGGGGGAGATTGAGCCTGAACGGCGGCGGCTGCTGGAAGTTTGCGCCCAGGCGCTCCTCCTCGGCATTGCTCAAGCCCGGCCGACTCAACGCCTTTATGACATTTCCCACGCCGTGCAATCTCATGTGGAAGAAAATGGAATGTCGGTGGTGCGGGATTATGTGGGACACGGTATAGGCCGGCAAATGCACGAAGACCCGAAAGTGCCCAACTTTGGCAGACCAGGCAGGGGACCGCGGCTGGCGCGGGGCATGACTATCGCGATTGAGCCGATGGTGAATCTGGGCGGCTATCAGGTGGAAACGCTCAGTAACAATTGGACGGTTGCGACAGTGGACAGGCGCCCGTCGGCGCATTTCGAGCACACAGTGGTCATCACCGAGGATGGCCCTGAGATATTGACGAAAGTATAGGGAACTACCGGCTGCGCAAAGGGGGGAAAGATATGGCCAAAGAGGACGTCATTGAGGTAGAGGGTAAGGTGTTGGAGCCTTTGCCCAACGCGATGTTTACCGTGGAGCTGCCGAACGGGCATAAAGTGCTTGCGCATGTGTCCGGGAAGATAAGGATGCATTTTATCAGGATACTGCCCGGCGACCGGGTCACGGTGGAGCTGTCGCCCTACGATTTGACGCGCGGACGTATTGTATACAGGTTTAAGTGAGTAAGTAGTAAGTAGCAAGTAGCAAAAACCGTCCGGCAAACCGGGCGGGAAGATTTGCGGGGTGAGAAAGATGAAAGTTCGGCCGTCGGTAAAACCGATTTGCGAAAAATGCAAAATAATCAAACGACACGGCAAGGTCATGGTGATCTGCGAAAATCCCAAACACAAACAGCGTCAGGGGTAAGCGGGCTGAGCCTGACGCGGCGGAAGCGGAGCGCCGCTTATCTTAAAGGAGGTAGTGAAAAATGGCGCGTATCGCCGGTGTAGACATACCGCGAGACAAAAGAGTGGAAATATCTTTGACTTATATCTATGGCATAGGGCGATCTCTGTCCAATAAAATCCTGGCTCAGGCCAAAGTGAATCCGGACACGCGGGTGAAAAACCTGACGGACGACGAAGTGGCCCGCATCAGGGAAGCTATTGACAAAGGAAACAATAAGGTGGAGGGCGATCTGCGCCGCGAAGTGTCGCTCAATATCAAGCGGCTGATGGAGATAGGATGTTATCGCGGGTTGCGCCACCGGCGCGGGCTGCCGGTGCGGGGGCAAAACACCAAGAACAACGCCCGCACGCGCAAAGGCCCGTCGCGTTCGGTCGGCGGCAAAAAAAAGTAGAGTCAGGGAGGTAAGCGTAAGACATGGCGCGCAGAGTGGTTCGTACCAGAAGGAGAGAGAGAAAAAACATTGAGAGCGGCGTCGCTCATATTAAATCGACGTTTAACAATACGATCGTCACGATAACGGACACCGGCGGCAATACGCTGTCCTGGTCCAGCGCCGGCGCTCTCAATTTCAAAGGTTCCCGCAAGAGTACGCCTTTTGCCGCGCAGATGGCGGCGGAAACGGCGGCCAAGGCCGCGATGGAGCATGGCCTTAGAATCGTGGAATGTTACGTCAAAGGGCCGGGGGCCGGGCGGGAAGCGGCGATTCGCGCCTTGCAGGCGGCCGGGCTGGAAGTGAGCCTGATTCGCGACGTGACGCCCGTGCCGCATAACGGATGCCGGCCGCCGAAACGGAGAAGGGTATAGGGAACGGCGGCGGCAGCCGCGCGCCGCGCGTTACTATTTAGGGAGGAAAAAATGGCTAAATATACGGAGGCTGTTTGCCGGCAGTGCCGGCGGGAGAGCCAGAAGCTGTTTCTGAAAGGAGAACGTTGTTTTTCCGGCAAATGCGCGATGGAACGGAAACGGGGGCAGTTTCCGCCCGGCGCGCACGGACAGGGCCGGAGCCGCAAACCGTCTGAGTACAGCCTGCAGCTCAGGGAAAAACAAAAAGTGCGCCGCATGTACGGCGTTTTGGAAAAACAATTCCGGAATTATTTCACTTTGGCCAGCCGCCAGCGGGGGATGACGGGAGAAAACCTCCTGCGCCTTCTGGAGCGCCGCTTGGACAATGTGGTTTACCGTATCGGCTTTGCCGCTTCCAGGGCGGAAGCGCGGCAGATGGTGACGCACGGGCATATCGTCATTAACGGCAAGCGGGTCGATATTCCCTCTTATCTGGTGGAAGTGGGCGAGGTTATCACCTTCAAAGAATCAAGCCGGAACAATAATCGCGTCCGGGAACTGACCGACGCGCTCCGGGAGCGGCAGACGCCGGCCTGGTTGAGCCTGGACGCCGCCAAAGCCAGCGGCGCGGTTCTGGCGCTTCCCAATCGGGAGGATATTCAGGCGCCGATTGAGGAACATCTCATCGTAGAGAAGTATTCACGCTAATTTATCTCCCGGAAAGAAGGTGCAATCGCTTGTTGGAACTCAATAACCCCAATAAGTTCAGCAACCCGGTTATCGAGGTCGTTGAGCGGGCGGATGACAATACTTACGCCCGGTTCGTGATTGAGCCGCTGGAGCGTGGTTATGGCATCACTCTGGGCAATTCTTTGCGGCGGATACTTTTATCATCGTTACCCGGTTCGGCGGTGACGTCCGTGAAAATAGAAGGCGTCCTGCATGAATTTTCCACGATCCCCGGCGTCCTGGAGGATGTGACGGAAATCATCCTGAACATCAAGTCGCTGGCGCTGAAAGGGCATACGGACGAAGCGCGGTTTCTTCGCCTGGAGTGCGAAGGAGAAGGGGTTGTGACGGCGGGGGACATCATAGCCGGCTCCGATTTGGAAATATTGAATCCCGATCTGAAAATAGCGACCTTGGATAAGGACGGCCGTCTGTTCATGGAAATGACCGTGGAACGGTCGCGGGGCTATTTGCCGGCGGAGAAAAATAAAAGACCGGAATATGGCATAGGGGTGATTCCGGTAGACGCTATTTTTACGCCGATATATAAAGTCAATTATCAGGTGGAGGACACCAGGGTCGGCATGGTGACGGATTTTGACAAATTGACTTTGGACGTGTGGTCCAACGGCAGCATCACCCCGGAGGAAGCCACCGGACTGGCGGCCAAAATTTTAACCGACCGGCTGCGCATGTTTTTAAATCTCTCGGACAATCTTCCCGGCGTCGAGATTTTGCCTGAAGACGTTGTGGAAGAAAAAGACAAGATTCTGGAAATGACGATCGAGGAACTTGACTTGTCCGTGCGTTCATATAACTGTCTCAAGCGGGCTGCCATCAACACGGTGGAGGAGTTGACGCACAAAACCCAGGAAGATATGATAAAAGTCCGTAATCTGGGGAAAAAATCCCTGGAGGAAGTGGAACACAAGCTGCGGGATTTGGGTCTGGGTTTTCGCGCGGCGAACGAATGATCACCGGCCAATTGACTATTAATTAAGGAAGGAGGGGCAAAAATTGCCGTATCGTAAACTGGGGGCGAATATGGGCAGGCGCAAGGCGCTCCTGCGAAATATCGTCACTTCCTTGCTCAAACACGGGCGGATCGAGACGACGGAGGCCAGAGCCAAAGAGCTTAACGCTTTAGCGGAAAAAATGATCACGCTGGGCAAGAGAGGCGATCTCGCGGCCAGGAGACAGGCGCTCAGATTTCTCGTGGAGGAAGACGTAGTCAAATACCTGTTTGACGAATTAGCGCCGAAATTCAACCGGCGCCAGGGCGGTTACACGCGGATTATCCGCAAGGGCTTCCGGCGCGGAGACGCCGCGCGCATGGTTCTGGTGGAGATGGTGGCGGAGTAACATGAGCAGAATGGCGCTCGTTTTGGCCTATGACGGGACAAATTACCGCGGCTTTCAGTTTCAGCCGCCGGCATACGGCCCGACTGTACAAGGCGAGATCGAGCGCGTTTGGCAAAAACTGTTTCATGAAACAGTCAGGCTCATTCCGGCCGGACGCACGGACGCCGGCGTTCACGCCGCGGGGCAGGTGGTAAGTCTCAACACGGAAGCCTCCATCCCGGCCTGCAAACTGCCCAAGGCTCTGAACAGCCTGCTGCCGCGGGATATCCGCGTGCTGAGGGCGGAGCGGGCGGCGGCGGATTTCAACGCCAGGCGCGACGCGCGCTGGAAGCGATATGATTATTTTATTGATAACGCGCGCATCCCGGATGTTTTCGCCCGCCTGTACCGGCTGCACGAGCCGGCGCCGCTGGCGGCGGCGGAGATGCAGCGCGCGGCGGTCTTATTTCAGGGCAAACGCGATTTTCGCGCTTTTGCCGCCGCCGGCGGCGCGGCCCGCTGTTTTATCCGCACTTTGTATCACTGCCGCGTAGTGGTTGCCGGTGAACTGATTCAAATAATCTGTGTCGGCGACGGATTTTTGTACAAAATGGTGCGCATTATCGCCGGAACGCTCATATCGGTCGGCAAGGGCAAAATGACGCCGTCCGCCGCCGCCGCGGCTCTGGCGGCCGGCCGGCGGGAAGGGGCCGGAATGACGGCTCTGGCGCGCGGACTGACGCTGACTCATGTGGAATACGGTTTGCAGGCCCCAAGCGCGCTTTTTGCGGATTTGGCGCCGAACGAATGGGAAAAATTTTAACGAGTCCTAAGGGAGGATAAGAAATGACCACGCAATTTGCCAAGGCAGGCGAAGTGGAGCGGAAATGGTACGTCATTGACGCCGACGGCATAGCTCTCGGCCGTGTGGCGACGGAAGCGGCCCGTTTGCTGCGCGGCAAGCACAAGCCGATTTATACGCCTAATGTGGACGCGGGTGATTTTGTCATAGTCATAAACGCGGCCAAAGCGGTTTTAACCGGCCATAAAGCGGAACAAAAGCTCTATCGCTGGCATTCCGGCTATCCGGGCGGTCTGAAGTCGATGACATATAAAAAACTGATGGCGCAGAAGCCGCAGCGGGCGATGGAACACGCCGTCAAAGGCATGCTGCCGCGCAACAAGCTGGGCGCGGCTCTGTACAGGAAGCTGAAGGTTTACGCCGGGAATCTGCATCCGCATCAGGCGCAGAAACCGGAAAGCTGGGCGATGAAGTAAACATCTTATTTTGGCAGTATGGCGCCGCCGGCGGTTCAGGGCGGCGTCGCGGGAGGAAAAAAATGGCAGTACAATTGCAGTATTACGGCACCGGCCGGCGCAAAAACGCCGTGGCCCGCGTGCGGCTGGTGGCGGGCGAGGGCAGCTACACGATCAACAAACGCGACATGGCCGAGTATTTCGGCAAGAAAACGCTGGAGATGATAGTGCGGCAGCCGATGGAAATCACGGAAACCATCGGCAAATACGATGTTATCGCCAGAGTACACGGCGGCGGTTCCACCGGTCAGGCCGGCGCTTTGCGCATGGGCATCGCCAGGGCGCTGATTAAGCTGGACGACGGCATGAGGCCGGCGCTCAAGCGGGCGGGATTTCTCACCCGTGATCCGCGCATGAAAGAACGCCGCAAATATGGTTTGAAAAAAGCCCGCAAAGCTCCGCAATTCTCCAAGCGGTAAAATTCGTTCAGCGGCAGACGGGCAGATTATTCAGCCGAGAATCTGGCAGGAAAGGAACATGAGCGCATGAAAAAACAAAAAAAGAGCACTTTTTTCATTATGTTGGCCCTTCTTTGCCTGTTGGCGCCGGCGGCGCCCGCGTCCGCTTTCGAGACTGTCGTGTACAGACCGTTGCGGCTTGAGGGTTCCGACCGGATCGCGACTGCGATCGAAGTGGCTCATTACGGCTGGGAAAAGGACGGCGCCTACCGGGTGGTCATCGTCCCGGCCAACCAGGAGAATCTTATCGATTCGGTGGCGGTGGCGCCGCTGGCGGCTCAGTTTGACGCCCCTATTCTCCTGACCTATAAGGATAAGCTTGACCCCCGCCTGAAAAAAGAAATGCAGAATTGGGGCACCCATACCGTGTACGCGGTCGGCGGCCTGTCGGACAGTGTGATCGCCGAGCTGCGCGGAATGGCGGGCGTTTACGTCGAAGTCATCCGCGGGCGGGACCGCTGGGAAACGTCGAGATTGTTGAACGCGCGCGTCTCCAGCCCGGAGGGATCTTTTGTCGTCGGCTATAATTCCGTGGCGGAAGCCCTGATGATATCTTCCTTCGCGGGCAAAAATTCCTATCGCGTGATTTTGGCGGACAGAAACGGCGCCGTTGACATGTCCCAAATCGTTGGTTCGCGCATTTACCTGATGGGGGACGAGCGGACGGTGGCCGGCGTTGACGCCGCGAAAATACCCGGCTCGCTGGTAGTGCGCGTGGGCGAGTTTGAAAAAACCGTTTATGACCGGAACTGGGAAGTTCTGCGGATGTTTAATTTTGACTATGATTATGTTTTCGTGGCGAACGGAGACTCGCTGGTGGACGCCTTGTCGGTTTCCTCGCTCGCGGGACGCACGGGAGCGCCCATCGTTTTTGCCAATAAATACCATGTGCCGGCGATGGAATTCGGGCTGTTTGAGGGCAATTTGAGGATGCATCTGAGCAAATGCGTCATACTTGGCGGGCCGCTGGTGCTGGACGATCAGGTTATGCAGGATTTGACCTTTGTGCGGGATATTACCAGGGATTAATCAATAATCAATAAGCGATAAGCAATAAGCGATAAGCGGCAGGGGTGAATATTTAGGTGAAAGTCGGGGTTATAGGAGCGACCGGCTATACGGGGCGCGAGCTTTTGCGTCTGCTGCGGGGGCATCCGGAGGCGGAGACGGTGTTTCTGGGTTCCGGCGCCAACGCGGGGCGCGATCTGCGGGACATATATCCGGGCTTGACAGGGGACTGGCCGCCGCTGACGGCGGCGGAGCCGCCGCCGCTGGACGTACTCTTTTGCGCTTTGCCGTCCGGCAAGGCCGCCGAGCGCGCCGCCCGCTTCCTGGCCGCCGGGAGCAAGGTTATCGATCTCAGCGCGGATTTTCGTCTGCGCGATCCGGGAGAATACGAGATCTGGTACGGATTCGCCCATCCGGCCCCCGGCCTTTTGGCGGAAGCCGTCTACGGCTTGCCGGAATTTTACCGGCCGGAAATTGCCGCCGCCCGTCTTGTCGCTAATCCCGGCTGTTATCCGACGGCGGCGCTTATGGCTTTGCGGCCGCTGCTGCGGGTCGGCCTCCTGGAGCCGGCTTCTATAATCATCGACGCCGCTTCCGGCGTTTCCGGCGCGGGCCGCGCTTTGGCGGCGGATTATCTTTTCCCGGAGATAAACGAGAACTTCAAACCCTACGGCGTGGCCTCCCACCGGCATACGCCCGAAATAGAGCAGGAATTGTCGCTGGCGGCGGGACGGGAGCTTAAAGTCAGTTTTACCCCCCATTTACTGCCTGTCTCCCGCGGCATATTGGCGACGATTTACGCCCGGCCGCGACCGGGGGCCGGCGAGGCGGATTTGCGGCAATGCTGGGAAGAAGCTTACGCGGATGAATATTTTGTCGTTATTTTGCCGCCGGACGTATGGCCGCAGACCAAATTCGCCGCCGCCTGCAATTTTGTGTTTTTACAGCTCAAGCTGGATAAGCGGACGGGCCGGGTTGTTATCGTCGCCGCCATCGACAATCTGGTGCGCGGCGCGGCGGGGCAGGCCGTGCAGAATATGAACCTTATGTTCGGCTGCCCGGAGCGGCTGGGGCTGGAACACAGAGGGCTGTGGCCCTGAGATAAGAGAGAAGGCGGGGGAATTATGCGCGTGATCAAGGGCGGCGTCGCCGCTCCGGTCGGATTTTTAGCCGCCGGCGTTCAGGCCGGCGTTAAATATGAGAACAAGTATGACGTTGCGCTCCTGTATTCGCTCCGGCCGGCGGCCGCCGCCGCTGTCTACACGCGCAACGCGGTTCAGGCTCATCCCCTCGTTTTGACCCGCGCCCACCTGGCGGACGGAGTAGCGCAGGCTGTGGCGGTGAACAGCGGCAACGCGAACGCCTGCATGGGAAAACAGGGGGAAGAGGCCGCGCTGGCGATGGCGCAAGCGGCGGCCGGGGCGCTGGGACTGCGGCCGGCCGATGTGCTGGTAGCTTCCACCGGCGTTATCGGCCAGCCGCTCCCCCTCGATAAAATCCGGGCCGGCCTGGCCGCCGCCGGCGCGCAAATCAGCGATTTGCGCGCCGGGGCCGCGGACGGAACCGCGGCTGCGGCGGCGGCCTCCCCCTGCGGGCCGCGCCGGGCGGAAGCGGCCCACAGGGCGGCGCAGGCAATCATGACGACGGATCTGACCGTCAAGGAAATGGCCTGGGAGATTGCCTGCGCCGCCGGCCCGGTTCGCTTGGGCGTCATGGCCAAAGGCTCGGGGATGATTCACCCGAATATGGGAACCATGCTTTGTTTTATTACCACCGACGCCGCGCTGCCGGCGCCGCTTTTGCGCGAGATGCTGCGGGAGGCGGTTGACGACAGTTTTAACATGGTGACGGTGGATGGGGATACCAGCACGAACGACATGGCCGTCGCGCTGGCTAACGGCTGCTCCGGCGTCGAACTGAGCGGGGACGAACGGGAATTGTTTCGCCGCGCCCTGAACACGGCCTGCGTCGCTATGGCGCGGGCTATCGCCCAAGACGGCGAGGGAGCGGGCAAATTGTTGGAAACACGCGTGAGCGGCGCCGCCGGCCGGGACGACGCCCGGAAGATCGCCCGCGCCGTTTGCGCTTCCAACCTGGTCAAAACCGCTATGGGCGGAGAGGACGCCAACTGGGGGCGAATCATCGCCGCCGCCGGATATTCCGGCGCCGAATTCGATCCGGGCCGCGTCGCCATCAGCCTGAACGGGCTGCCCGTGGCGGCGGCGGGGGAGGGGCTGCCTTTTTCAGAGGCCGAAGCCAAGGAGCGTCTAAGCCGGGATGAGATAGTGATTGAAATTTTCCTGGCGGCGGGAAACGCGCAAGCCACGGCCTGGGGCTGCGACCTGACGGCCGCCTATGTGGATATTAACGCCGGTTACAGGTCGTAAAAGAACGCAGGGGAGGGGGAAGCCGCTTATATGCCGACTTTGAGCGAGCGGGAGCGCGCGAACATTCTGGCGGAGGCGCTGCCCTATATCCAAAAATTCGCCGGCGCCGTGATTGTCGTCAAATACGGCGGCCACGCCATGATTGACCCGGAACTGAAAGAAAAAGTCATCCGGGATATTCTGCTCCTCAGTTCCGTGGGCCTGAAACCGGTGGTCGTACACGGCGGCGGCCCGGAAATCAGCGGTATGCTGAAGCGGGTCGGCAAGGAAAGCGCTTTCGCGCGCGGCCTGCGCGTGACGGACGCCGAAACCATGGAGATAACCTCGATGGTGCTTGTCGGCAAACTGAACACGGAAATCGTTTCGCTTTTGAACGAACATGGCGGCCGGGCGGTCGGCTTATCCGGCCATGACGCCCGCTTGCTGGTCGCCGAGAAAATCCAAATGCAAGACGTGGATCTCGGCTTTGTGGGAGAGATCAAACAGGTCAACCCCGCTATCATTCACTGTCTGCTGGCGGAAGGCTATATCCCGGTCATATCGCCTTTGGCCGGCGGCGAAGGGCACGAGGCTTACAATATCAACGCCGACACCGCGGCCGGTTGCATCGCCGGGGCTTTGCGGGCGGACAAACTGCTCCTTCTGACGGACGTGCGCGGCATCATGCGCGACGTAAACGACGCCTCCACGCTGCTGCCTTTTATCAGGCGCGAGGAAATCCCCGCTCTGATAGCGGACGGCGTCTTGCGCGGCGGCATGATTCCCAAGGCGGAATGCGCCTTCAAGGCGCTGAACCAGGGCGTGGGCGGCGTACAAATCATCGACGGGCGGGAACCGCACGCCATCTTGCTGGAACTTTTTACCTCCGGCGGCGTTGGCACTATGATCGGCTGATAAGGGAGAAAAAATGGAGCTTGCGGAATTGATGGAAACAGGCGAACAACGCCTGATGCGTACTTACGCCCGCTTGCCTGTCGCGCTTTGCCGCGGCGAAGGCGCCTGGGTCTGGGATACCGAGGGAAAACGTTATCTTGATTTTGTCACGGGCCTGGCCGTCACTTCGCTCGGCCACGCGCATCCGGAAATCGTCCGGGTCGTCCGGGAGCAGGCCGGTCTGTTGCTGCATACGTCCAATCTATATTGGAATGAGCCGCAGACGCGGCTGGCCAAGGCGCTGACGGATCATTCCTTCGCGGATAAGGCCTTTTTTTGCAATAGCGGGGCGGAGGCGAACGAGGGCGCGATAAAACTGGCGCGCAAATACGCCAAACAGAATTACGGCCCCCATAAAACGAAAATAATCAGCCTGCGCGGGTCTTTTCACGGCCGGACTTTGGCCACTCTGACCGCTACCGGTCAGGACAAATACCACCGGGACTACGAGCCGCTGCCCGCCGGTTTTGCCTATGCGGAACGCGACGACGCGGCCGCGCTGGAAGAAATATTGGACGGTCAAACGGCGGCTTTATTTCTGGAACCGGTCTTGGGCGAGGGCGGGGTGTTCCCTTTGAGCAGGGAATTCATGCTCGCCGCGAGAAATATTTGCGCAAAAAAAGGGATTCTGCTTGTCTTTGACGAAGTACAGTCGGGCATGGGCAGAAGCGGATACTTGTTCGCGCACGAAGCGTACGGAGTTACGCCGGACGTCATGACGCTGGCCAAAGCTTTAGGCAACGGTATCCCCATCGGCGCTGTGCTGGCGCGCGGTCAGGCGGCGGAAACTTTCGCCCCCGGCGACCATGCCTCCACTTTCGGCGGGAATCTTCTGGCGGCTGCCGTAGCGAACAAAGTGGTGGAAATTATGACCCAAGCGGATTTTTTGCCGCAAGTGCGGGAAAAAAGCGCCTGGTTTGCCGCTGAACTTGGAAAACTGGCCCGGAAAGCCGGTATTCCCGGCCAGGTGCGGGGAATGGGCTTTATGCTCGGTCTGCCGGTAGGCGAGAGCGGGCCGCGCTTGGTGGAAGAATGCCGCCGGCGGGGGTTGCTCCTGAATTGCGTCGGCGGCGACACGTTGCGGTTCTTGCCGCCGCTCACCGTGTCCCGCGCGGAGATGGAAACGGCGCTGGAAATTTTGGCCGGGGTTCTGACCGGGCGGGAGACTGCCGGCGGGGAATAGATGATTTTGGAAAAAAGGGGATTTTCATGAAACTTTCACGACGAATAATGGCGATAGAGCCGTCCGCCACCTTGGCGGTTGACGCTAAAGCCGGGGAATTAAAAGCACAGGGCAAAGACGTTATTTCCTTTGGCGCGGGCGAACCGGATTTTGTTTCGCCCCCGGCGGCGTTTGCTTACGCGCGCCGGGCGATGGAAGAAGGACGGACGCACTATCCGCCGACGCAGGGCATACCGGCCTTGCGGCAGGAAATAAGCGATTATTATAAACGCCGTTTTGATTTGACGGTCGAGCCGGGGCAAATCGTCGTCGGCTGCGGCGCGAAACCGATGATTTATGAGACTTTGGCGGCGATTGTTGATCCGGGGGATGAGGTCGTCCTCATGGCGCCGACCTGGGTAAGTTATATAGAACAGATACGGCTGGTAGACGGCAAAGTGACTGTGGTGGACACGGAGAAAACCGGTTTCGTTCCGGATCTGCGGGAGGTGGAGCAGGCGATTACGCCGCGGACGGCGGCGATTCTGGTTAATTCGCCTTCCAACCCGACCGGGGTCGTGTACGGCGCGGACACGCTGCGGGGACTTGGGGCCTTGGCCGTCAAATATGATTTGTGGCTCGTCTGGGATGAAATATATGAGCAATTGGTATATGGGGAAAACCGGCATATTCATCCGCTGCAACTCATGCCGGAACTGGCCGGCCGCGTCGTGACGATAAACGGCGTGAGTAAAACCTACGCCATGACGGGCTGGCGGGTTGGGTACGCTCTCGGCCCGCGGGAAATCATAAGTAAAATAAACGCTTTTCAAAGCCATCTCACTTCCGGGGCGACTTCGATCGCGCAGTGGGCGGCGCTGGGCGTTATGCGGGAGAGCGAGGCGGACAAACAAAAAATGCATGAAGCCTTCGAGTCCCGCCGCGCCTTGATTTGCGGCCTTTTGGCCGCCATGCCCCGCGTCAGTTTTCCGGAACCGCAGGGGGCGTTTTATGTGTTTATTAATATAAAAGATTACTTGAACAAATCATATAAAGGGAAATTATTAAATAATGATATTGAATTTTGCGCGGCGCTGCTGGAGGAAGAATTGGTGGCGGCCGTGCCGGGCGGGGCGTTTTTTGCTCCCGGCTATTTGAGGGTTTCTTACGCGGTGGCGGAGGACGTGATCCGGGAAGGGATGGCGAGGCTGGGCAATTTTTTGGCAAAAATCAAGTAAATATACAAAAAAACTGTTGTTTTTGCGAAAAAAACTATAGACAAACGAAACAGGTTAGTGTTAGAATTGGAATACGGCTTTGAACCGTTGGACAATGCCGTTCGCCGCTGGAACGGCGGAAGCTAAGGAGGAATGTATATGGCTCTTGGCCAACCCAGAAAGCGGGGCAAACTGAAATCGCTGATTTTGTTTGTCCGACAGAATAAGGTGTGGCGAATAGCGTTGCCGTTGGCCCTTATTCCTGTTTTATCGCTTGTTTTGTTCTGGACTTTGTCGGAACAGACTTCGGTAGCGGGGAAAGAGAATATTCCGGTTTTAGGCGCGTCCGGCAATGAGAATTTGGTGGAGATTTTGCCGCAGCCGGAACGGGATGAGACGGCGGATCTGTCCGACGCGCTTGGCGAGGCGGCGGACGAACTGGGGAGCGCTCTGATTGAGACGCAGTCCGCGCGGCTTTATCCGACGAAAGACCCTTTTGCGGACGCGGAGTTGACTAACGTTAATTTCATGGGAGCGATTTTAAGCGGGAACGGAACAGGCGTAGCCATGCTGCAAGCGGGCGGCACCTCATACATAGTGAGGACGAGTGATTTTGTCGGCAAATCCGCCTGGCAGGTGTTTTCGCTGACGGCGGATTCCGTGACGCTGAAAAACGGGGCGATGACCAGAGTGTTGTACAGGGAGACGTCGGATTTAAGTGAAATTATAAAATAAAAAGAGAGGAAGGAGTGAGAATGTTGCGCATCGCGGAATCAGGCAAGAAAGTTTTAGTCGGAATGATCGTATTGATTTTTTGGGGCTTGGCGTTTTGCGCGCCGCCGGTTTTTGCCTCCGGCGTTTCCGCCGCCGGGGAGACGGACTATGACGTCGGAGAGGCGGAGTATGTGGTGAGAGCGGGCGATACGCTGGAGGGCATTGCCCGTCAGTATGGGGTGGACTTAAACGAGCTGGCCGAACTGAACGGCATCACGGACAGAAGTCTGATCAATGCCGGCCAGACGCTGAAGATCCCCGGTAAGGAGCCGGTCAGCCCCGAGACGGAGGCGCCGGGCGTTCCCAGCGCGTCCTGGGAGTCTTCGTCTATTTCCGTAGACGTGCGGGAGGTTGATATCAGGGACGTGCTTTCGGCCCTGGCGATGAGTACGGGAACCAATATCGTCTATAAGGGCGGATCCGCGCAAGTGTCGCTGCGGATGGAAAACGTCACCCCGCTCGCCGTCCTGGATTATGTGACGCGGCTCGCCAACATGACCTATCAGCGCAGGGGCGCGACGATTATTGTGGCTTCGCGCGGCGATATGCGGAATTATTTTTATGAGCAGGAAGCCGTCACCAATTTTAAGTTGAGTTATCTGACCGGGGCGGAGGTATCGGAAAGAATCAAAGAAGGTTTTTTGCCGTCCTCGGTTACTTTGCTCTACCGTGAGCGCGGCGGCGTGGGAGGCCGGAATTTGTGGGCGAAAGGCCTGCCGGAGGAATTGGCCCAGATGCGGCAGATAATCGATTTGCTCGACACGTCGGAGCTTCTTTCCGGCGGCAGCGACGCCGTGCCTGATCACCTGCGGTTTATCCAGCTTTCCTATCTGAACGCGAGCGAATTCAGCGCTATACTGGCCAGTCTCGGTTATAGCCCCGGTCTGGTTATGCAGGACGATTCCATGAATTTGCTTTATGTAGGGGAGGATGAGGATTTTGCCGTCGTCGCCCGGATTCAGGAGATCGTCGATGTGAAGCAGACTTCCACGACCGTCAAGCGGGTGATTGATTTTTCCACCGATCCGGATGAAGGTTACAAGCGGCTGCAAATCAGGCGGGATTTGATCTGCGAGATGACCGGCATTTCGCCTTCCCGTTTCTATATCTCCAGTAATATCGCCAAATCCGGCGACGGCACCCGCTACATCATGTATCTGCGCGGTACGCCGGAAGAGGCGGCGGAAGTAGAACGGGTCGTCTCGGAAATAGGCGGCTGAGGCTGACGGCGGCGTGATGGAAAAAGGTTTGGAAGAGCTGCTGCGGCGGACGGTGCAAAAAAAAGGTTCCGACTTGCATATTGCCGTGGCGAAAAAACCCTGTATCCGCATCAACGGCGCCCTGACGGAGGAAGAGGACTGGCCGCCGCTGAAACCGCAGGAAGTGGAAGATCTGCTTTTGCCCATTCTGAAGGAGGATCAGATCGCTCATCTGCGGGAAGTGTGGGAACTGGATTTCTCTTACGCCATTCAGGACTGCGGCCGTTTCCGCGGCAATATTATCTGGCAGCGCGGCACGCTGGCCGCGGTTTTCCGGGCCGTGCCCTTCGTCATTCCCAAGTTTGAGGATCTCGGCTTGCCGGAGGACGCGCGCCGGCTCTGTTCGCTGACGCGGGGACTGGTGCTTGTCACCGGGCCGACCGGCAGCGGCAAATCCACGACTTTGGCCGCGATGATCAATCTGATCAATGAAACCAACGCCCATAATATCGTTACGGTTGAAGATCCGATAGAATTTTTGCACAGTCATAAACGTTCCCTCGTCCGCCAGCGGGAGATAGGCACGGACACCCATAGTTTCGCCAACGCCCTGCGGCAGGTGCTGAGACATGATCCCGACGTCATCATGATTGGGGAGATGCGGGATATTGAAAGCATCGGCATCGCCGTGACCGCGGCGGAAACGGGCCACCTGGTTTTTTCCACCTTGCATACCCAGACGGCGCCGCTGACGATTTCCCGCATCATAGATTCCTTCCCGGAAGGACAGCGGCAGCAGATAAGACAGCAGCTCGCCAATTCGCTCAGGGCGGTCATTTCACAAAAACTCATGCCCACGGCGGACGGGCGGGGCCGGGTGGCCGCCGTCGAGTACATGATAGATACGCCGGCGGTACGCAGTATTATCCGGGAAGGCAAGGAACATCAACTGTACAGCAGTATTCAGACAGGACAGCATGTGGGAATGCAGACGCTTGACCAGGCTTTGCTGCGTCTCATGCAGCAGGGCAAGGTGACGCGCAAGGACGCCCTGGAGAACGCCGTAGACAGAACCGAGTTGGAACGGCTGATCCAGCAGGCCGTATTTTAACGGAGGTAGCATGGCCTTATTCAAATACGAAGCTTTTAATATACAGGGGCAGATCGTCTCAGGTGAAATAAGCGCGGATACGCAGACGGCGGCCGTAAACCGTTTGCAGGAAGGCGGGCTTACGGCTTACGATCTGCAGGAATTAAAGGAAAAAGCGAAGAAGAAGAGCAAAGCCCTTTTTAGCGCCAAAAAAGTCACGCTGGGCGATCTCTCCGTGTTCAGCCGCCAGCTGGGCGTGATGATCAACGCCGGAATTCCGGTTACGCGGGCGATAAACACGTTGAGCAAGCAGACGTCCAATCAGACTATGGCGGAAGCGCTGGAGGCGATAGCGCGGGACGTGGAAGGCGGCTCCGGCCTGGGCGACGCCTTTGAGCGCCACCCCAAGATTTTCAATGAACTATATGTGTCGATGCTCCGGGCCGGCGAACTGGGCGGTATACTGGAGACGACCCTCATGCGTCTGGCGGAGCAGCTCCGCCGGGACAAGCAGTTGAGCGACAGCGTCAAAAGCGCCATGAATTATCCGCGCATCATCGTGATTTTTGCCGGAACGGTATTTCTGTTCATGCTGATTTTCATGGTTCCCATTTTTGAGGGCATGATGGTGGAAGGGGCGGAGGTGCCGGCCGTTTCCCGTTTTATTTTCGCCTGGTCGGCCAGCATCCGCAGTTTTTGGTATTTCTGGCTCCTGGGCGCGACTGTGCTGATTATTTTAATTGTGGCTTTTGTCAAAAGCCCGACCGGACACCGATTATATGAAAACAACAAATTGCATATGCCTGTTTTCGGCGAGATAAACCTAAAATCGGTGATCGCCCGCTTCTGCCGCACTCTGGCCACCTTGCTTGAAGGCGGCATCCCGATTGTGCAGGCCCTGCAAAACGCGGGCCCGACGGCCGGCAGCGACGTGCTGGCCGCGGTGGTGGCGACGGCGGCCCATCAGATCGAGGAAGGGCGCAGTATCGCGGCCCCGCTTGAGCAGAGCGGCGTATTTCCGCCCATGGTCACTCATATGATCGCCGTCGGCGAGGAATCCGGAACTCTGCCGGAATTACTGGATCGAGTCGCTGATTTTTATGAGGAAGACGTCGCCTTGCTCTCGCGTCAGTTAGCCCAGCTGCTTGAGCCGTTCATGCTCATCGGCATAGGCGTGCTGGTCGGCGGCATGATCATCGCCATGTATATTCCTATGTTCTCCTCGCTGGTCAACAGCGCCAATACTTCCGGCGGCGTCTGACCGGGCAGGCTATTTTTTGGAAAGAGGTGTTTTATGGCGAAAAAAATGATCGGCCTGGAGTTTGACGTGCATGAGCTCAGGGCGGTGGAATTGAGCGGCGACCGGGTGGAAGCTTACGGCAAGGCCCCCCTGCCGCCGGGGGTTATCGAGGAGGGTTTTATCGCCCGCCCGGACGAGGCGAGCCGGGCCTTGAAAGCTTTGCTGAAACAGAATTCGTTCAAATGCACCGACGTTTGCATCGGGGTCAATAATCAGAATGTCATCGTGCGGATGGCTTCGTTTCGCAAGATGACGCCGGAAAAACAACGCAATCTCATCATGCTGCAGGCGCAGGAATTCATACCGCTGCCGCTGGCGGAGCTGCAGCTGGATTATGTGCCCTGTCAGACGCGCATGAACGGGCAGGAGGAGTTTTTAAACGTCCTGCTGGTGGGGGCGCGCAAGAAGATGCTCCAGGAGATCATGCACGTCGTTTCCAGCGCCAAGCTCCTTATTCATGATATTGACGCCGGTCTGCTGGCGGCGGGCAGGGCGGCTTTGGCCGCCAGCCGTTCGGAAGTTTTCGGCGTCCTGCAGTTTGAAAGCGGCACTTTGAATATCCTGATTTTTAACAAGGAGACGATCGCCTTTGCCCGCTCGGTGCAAATGGCGCCGGGCATCAGACAGGAGATCATCCGCGGCGGCGCCCTGACGGAAATGTGCCTCTCTTCCCTGAAAGAGGTTATCTCGGCGGAAATGACCTCGTCGGTCAATTATTATCGGATGCAGAATGATCAACCGCTGGAAATGGTCTATTTATACGGCATGGCCGCCGAAGGCGAACTGCAAAGCATAGCTGACCATGTGGGCGGTCAGATCGGCGTTAGCGTTACCGTGCCCAAGTTGTACCAGACGATTGCCACTATGCTGCCGGTGCAGGTATATGCCGGCTGTATCAGCCTGGCAAAAAAAGGAATGGAGGTGTAGTATGTACGGCGTGAGTTTATTGCCGCCTGAATATAAGATCCAGTTACAGGAAAGTAAACGCGCCAGGCTGGTGGTGTTTGTCGCCATCGTGATCGCGGCTGTGCTGCTCCTGGTTTTTCTGCTTACGCTGGCCTTCAGGTGGAATTACTCTATTCAGATAAGCGCGCTGGAAGCGGAACAGGAGCAGCTGCAGGCTGTAATCAGCGAATTGAAGGATGAGGAAACCATCGTCAACGAAGTGATAAACACGAGCCAGAACATCAATAATCTTCTTACCTCCGCCAGCAAACTGAGCGCGAATATAGTCGGGATAGGCGACGCTTTGCCTGACCGGGTGGCCGTGAAGGAGATATCAGTGGAATATGATCTGCAGAAGATTACCGGGACGCTGCAATTGGAGGCCCCGGACGAACGAACTCTCCGTGAGTGCGTGGATCAGTTGCGCCTGATGGAGGGGGTGTCGAAAGTGGACTGGGATCAACTGAAGACGACAGGTACCGGCCTGATGCCGGTTAGTTGCAACGTAACGCTGGAATTGCAGCGCGTAGCGCTTGATTAGGGGGGAGATTTATGGGCGCTAATTTGCCGAAATCGACGTTGATAGCCTTGCTTCTGCTTTTCCTGGCCATAATGGCCATGATAGCCCTGTCGGTCTTGAATTACCTTTCGCTGTCGGATCTGCAGGTTGATATCACCGCTTTGGAACAAAGCACGGAGGAATCCAGAAACCGGGTGCAGGATCTGCGGATCGCGGCCGGGAGAAAGGCGGAATTGCAGCGGGAGCTGGCGGTTTTGAAGAAGCGGGTGCCGGACGACCCGGCCACGATGAATTTTGCCTATGTGATGAAGGAACTCGGATGGAAAAATCAGGGAGAAGTTCGCGATCTGCAGTTCAGCGACGCCGTATTGGACGGAGCTTTGATGCGGCATAGCTTTACGATGAGATATGACGGTAAATATTATCCCTTTGTCAATTTATTGGAGGATTTGGAACGGCTGGAGCGTTTTGTCCGCGTCGGCAAAGTAACGCTGAAAAGCGGTTCCAGTTCGGCTACCGTTGAAGTGGAAATAACGGCGGACGTATTCAGCCAGCCGCCGCCGCCGGAGACTCCGCCGGAGGAGGAAGAGACCGCTGTCCAGTAGAGTTGCCGCGAAGGAGTGGGGCGGGATATGAATTGAGTTGGAGTAATTAAATGGCTGATAGAGTGAATCTGGGGCGAAGACTCGTTGACTTGGGCATTGTGACGGAAGAACAGATTCAGATCGCCCTGGAAGAGCAGGTAGTAACAAAAGAGAAACTCGGCACGATTTTGACCAGGCTCGGCTTCTGTACGGAAGAAGACGTCGGCCGGGCGATGGCCACTAATCTGGGGCTGGGTTTTATTTCGCTGAACAATCAAGGCGTGAACATGAACGTGGCCAATATGGTGACGCCGGAGTTCGCGCAGAGAAATAAACTGCTGCCTGTGGGCATAGAGGACGGCATGCTTTCGGTCGCGATGCAAAATCCCAATGATATCGTGGCCATAGACAATCTGGCTCTGATGACCGGATACAACGTGCGGCCCATCGTGGTTTCCGACGATGAATTACGGGCCGCGATTGAGCAATATGTCAATATGAGCGCGAACGTGCTGGAAAAAGAGGAAGAGCCGGAAAGTCTGCAGGCGGCCGAGCCGGATCCCTTTGTCGGCAGCGAGGACGAATCGCCGGCGGTGCGTTTTGTCAATCAGATAATCGCCAACGCCGTGCGCACAGGCAGCAGCGATATTCATTTTGAACCGCAGGAGAGAATTTTGCGCGTCCGGTTTCGCATAGACGGCGTTCTACACGAGGTGGCTCAGCAGCCGGTGCGGATTCACCCTTCCGTCTCTTCGCGCGTCAAGGTCATGGGCGGCATGGATATAGCAGAAAAAAGAATACCCCAGGACGGGCGCGCCACGGTGCGCATGTCGGACAAGACTTTTGACATCCGCATCGCCAGTTTGCCGTCTGTTTACGGCGAAAAACTGACCCTCAGGATGCTGGAGCGCTCGAACAAGGTTATGACCATGCCCCAGCTCGGCTTTCCCATGGATCAGTACGAGCGTTTCACCAAAGCCATCCGGATGCCCTACGGCTTCATCCTTGTCACCGGGCCGACCGGCAGC
>JAIRRL010000071.1 GCA_031255985.1 Gracilibacteraceae bacterium | reverse complement strand
GGGCGGCGCCGGGGCGGAGCGCGGTCGAATGGGCTTTTCGCCATGTGCTTGATTATCCGGCCGTCAGCACGGTTTTGAGCGGCATGACCACTATGGAGCAATTGCGAGAGAATATTGACATTTTTTCCCAACAGGACGCCGGGCCTGGCTCTCTCGCCCCTGGGGAAAAAGAGGCGCTGCGCCGGGTGAAGGAGACCTATGAGTCGCTGATCGCCGTGGATTGCACCGGCTGCGGCTATTGTCTTCCCTGCTCGCAAAACGTGAATATTCCCGAAATATTTGATATGTATAACGAAGGGATGATGTTCGGCGCTTTTGACCAGCCCAAACGGCGCTATATGTTCCTCACGGGGGCCGGGCGGGACGCCTCGCGCTGCACTGATTGCGGCGGCTGCGCCGAAAAATGTCCGCAGTCCATCCCCGTCAGCCGGACTTTGGCGGCTGCGCATGAGGCGTTGCGCGGCTGGATTGAGTAAAGGGGAGAAAGGACGACTTATGGATTATCTGTTCAGCGACAAGATTTCATCGCTCCAGCCCTCGGCTATCCGCGAAATCCTGAAAGCGGCGTCGGAACCGGGCGTCATATCGCTGGCGGCCGGCAACCCGGCCCCGGAAGCTTTTCCGCGGGAGGCCATCGCCGCCATCACGGCGGAAATTTTGACCCGGCGCCCGACCGCCGCCCTGCAATACGGGATCAGCGAGGGGTACGAGCCGCTGCGCCAGGCGGTGACGGCGCTTTTAAAACAAAGGCACGGCGTCGGCCGCGATTTCGACCAGGTAATCGTCACTTCGGGCGCCCAGCAGGCCATCGACCTGACGACCAAGATTTTGTGCAATGAAGGCGACGTGGTTATATGTGAAAATCCCAGTTTTATCGGCGCTCTGAATACTTTTCGTTCGTACAATGTCCGGCTGCGCGGGATTGAGATGGAGGACGACGGCCTGAATCTCACTCAATTGGAAGAGGCTTTGCGCGAGGAAAAAAGGGCGCGGTTTATCTATCTGATCGCGAATTTTCATAATCCGACCGGTCTTTGCACCAGCCTGGCCAAACGCCGGGAAATCTACGCTCTGGCCAAACGGCGCGGCGTGTTGATTTTGGAGGACAATCCTTACGGGGATTTGCGTTTTGCCGGGCGGGACATTCCCAGCCTTAAATCATTTGATGAAGACGGCCTGGTCGTATACGCCGGCAGTTTTTCCAAGACGATAGCGCCCGGTTTGCGCGTCGGTTTCGCCTGTCTGCCGGCGGCGCTCGCATCTAAGATGACGGTGGCCAAACAGGGGGCGGACGTGCATACCGGCGCTTTGGCCCAAATGATTTGCGAGCGTTTTTTGGCCGCCGCGGATTTGGACGGGCATTTTCACCGTTTGCGGGAGATTTACCGCCGGAAAAGCGGCCTGATGCTGGACGCCCTGAGCGCGTCCTTCCCTGCCGCCGTGACCTGGACCAGGCCGGAGGGCGGTCTTTTTATCTGGTGTACGCTGCCGCCGGCCGCCGACGCCCTGAAATTCTGCCGCGCCGCCGCCGAGGCCCAAGTGGCGGTTGTGCCCGGCGACGCTTTTTTGGCCAGGCCGGATGATCACAGCCGTTCGTTTCGCCTGAATTTTTCCACCCCGACGGACGCGGAAATAACGCGGGGCGTGGAGATTTTGGCCGGCCTTTTGACCTGATTTTTAGCCGGATTTTTGACCTGACTTTTGGCCGGAGGGCGGGACGGCTCAGAGAAGACCGCGATTGAGAGTCAGCGATTCCCAGAGCGCGGGGAGGGAGCGCAGGCCGGCGTGTAACATGCTGAAATCGCGATACCAGCTCATATTGCAGTCATTGCAGGCCGGGCGGGAGAGGTTTTTTTCCGTCATGGTGAGAATATTGCCCAGCACGTCCGGCAGCTGCATACAGGGATGTACGTTGAAAAACCAATCAACAAAAAGGACGCGGGAGCCGCCAAAGCAGGGAAATTTTGCCTTTATTGGACTTTTGAGGTAATCGATGATATTGCGCATCGAGCGGATGGAATTGATGATGCGGTATTTGCGGGCCTGAATCAGGCGGATGGCTTCCTCCATCGCTTTAATCACCCCGGCTCGCGGCAGGCTGATCCCGTCGCCGCCCAGCTCGTACACGTCGGAACGGGAGAAAGTCGGATAATTGAGGGAAATATAGTCAAACCCCATATCTTGCGCCGCCCGGCACACGTCTTCCATTTTGTCGTGATTTTCATTCCAAATCAAAACCGAGGCCATACTTTTCAGGCGCGTTTGCTTTAACGCCTCCATCGCTTTTTTCATCTCGTCCATGATATTCGTGATCTGACGCGAAGCGGCCATGGTCTCCGGATTGCCCGAATCAAAGGAAATGCTGACGAGATCGCACCCGGCGTCTTCCAGGCGGCGGGGCGTTTCTTTGCGCAAAAGCAGAGAGGGCGCGGCCAGCAAAACGGCGTTATTGACGCGGCGCTTGCTGGCTCTGGCCACGAATTCAATGACATGCGGGTGCAGAAGCGGTTCCCCCCCGGTTAAAGTCAGGTGGGAGACGCCGAAGTCCGCCAGGCGGTCAATGGCCGCGAGCGCTTTTTCCCGGTCGACAAACACTTTCGGCTTTTGTTTCCATATATTGCAAAACGTGCATTTGGCGATGCAGGCGTTCGTCAGGGCAAACTCCGTGCAGCGCAACCTGCCGTGCAAATAATTGCTGATAATGTTTTTGGTCTTATCGTTCATTTAACTCCTTTCTCTCTTAATTCCCGGTTCTATGTTCTCCCCGCTCATTCCCCTTCCGTCAACTCCAGGACGCGCGCCCATAATTCCTCGTTGCCGTCGGCGCTGACAAAAACAAGCTCGTCTATCGCCTTGACTTCGCTCAGATAGCGCGCGGCGGCGCTGCTGCCCGCGATCCCTTCCCCGTCAATCAGGAGCAGGCAGCCGCCGCGCGCCGCCGCCGCCGCGGCCGCCGGCAAGGCGTCGGCGTAATCGCCGCCTTCCGCGAGGCAAATGACGCCGCCGTCCGGGTAAAACTCCGCCGCGACCGCCGCCGACGTCTCATAGCGGTTAGCGCCCGCGTACCTATCGACCGCCGCCGCCAGGCCGAGCGCGGCCACGTCCGCCAAAACCGCGGGGCCAACGGCGCCCTCCCCGCCGGCAATCAATAGGCGGCGAGGAGCGCGCTCCCGCAAGGCGGACTCCGTGGCCGGCGGCAAGCCGTCCGGCCGCGTCAGCAAACGCGGCGCCCCTCGCGCCGCGGCGGCGGCGGCGATAGTCAAGGCGTCGGGATAATCCAAACCGGTGGCCAGCGCCGCCTCCTCGCCCGCCGGCAGGAAAGAGGCTATGCGGGCCGCGGTTTCATAACGGTTGGCGCCGGCGAGGCGAACGGTTTCTTTGAGCCAGGGCATGGCTGCCTGCAGCTCCGTCTCAACCGCCTGACTGACCGCGCTTTCTCCCCCCAGGATAATCAGGCGGGAAGGGGCCAGCACCCCCAGCGTGGAGATAAGCCCTTCCGGCGCGCGCTCCGGGTCGGTCAGCAAAATCGGGGCCTGATAATAAGCCGCGAGCGGCGCTCCGGCCAGGGCGTCCGGAAAATCGTCGCCGCGGGCGATGATCACCGTTTCGCTGCCGTAAGGCCACTGTACCTGCGCCAGGCGCTCGGCGGCGCTGAAGCCGTCATACGGCGTGATCATGCTGAAAGGCGGAGGGGGCGGCGGCGATTCGGGAGAATCTGGCGGGGCGGAGAAAAGATCCGGGGCGGCTGCGTCCAGATCGCCGTAATGGCGCGGCTCCGGCGTTTCCCATTTGGAATCAAGCCCCGGCAGATAGCCGGGCGGCAAGAGTTCCGGATCCAGGCGCGTTATCTCCGCCGGCGTCACATAACCGGGAAAATACTCCACGGCTGCCCGGCGGTATATCGCCTCCTGATACGGCACTTCGCCCGCCGCCGCTCTGGTTTGCGGATTGTTGACCGCCGACCAGCTGTTATAAGCCCAGAGGGCGAAATACCAGTTTTCCAGCACATTGCGGTCATTATCCCCGATAGTCGGCGTGTTCAGCCATTTCTGGTTCAGGATATCCGCTCCGTATTCTATGTTAAAATCAATATCGTATTTAAGCCGCCAAACCAGGTCGGCGTCAGCGGGGTCGTAGCTCGCTATTTGCATGATCCCAAGAGCCGGGCGCGTCAGGCCGGGATTGTCGCCGACGGCGCGGCCGGCGCCGTCCCATTGCCGCCAGCCGGATTCCACATAGGCGAGTGTTTTCAAAATAACGCTCGGAATCTCTTTTTCTCTGGCGACCGCTTCCAGCTTCGCCGCGATTTCCGCCCGGCTGGGGTTGACGTAGGAAGCGTCCGCCGCGTAAAGAGGCGCTGGCAAAAGCGGCGCCAGAAGCCAAAGCAAAATTGGGATCAAAATCAGACTTTGGATCAGGCTCAGAAGCGGGATCAGGCAACAGCAAAATCCACGCGAAAAAAACGACCGCAAACGGCGGCAGTTATTCGCGCGGAATGGTGCTTTGGTATAAGACATACGCCGCCCCTCTCTGTCTGTGGCGGATGATTTATTCCACGTCGTCTCATTTTGCCAGACTGACTTTGGCGCTGGCGGCAAGTCGCTTCGCCAGCCGGGATTTTTTGCGCGCGGCCTTATTTTTATGAATCAGGCCCTTGGACTTGGCTTTGTCCAGAGAGCGGCAAGCTTTTTGAAAATTGGCGGCGGCGTCCTCCCCGCCCAAAGATTCTTCAAAACGGCGCAAAGAAGTTTTTAAAGCGGAACGGGCGGCGGTGTTGCGCTGATTTCTCAGGCTGGTCAGCCGCACTCGCTTGATGGCTGATTTAATATTTGGCATAATGGTCACCTCCTTTGCGCGAAACTGATGAAGTGAAGTAATTCTACCACAAACAGGCGCGCCTGGCAAGGAAAATTTACCTGAAATCGCGCCTCGGGTTCGCCGGCCCGCGCAGTTTTTCCACGCCGACCTCCAAAAGTCCCGCCGCCGCGAGATTTTGCCTTTTAATGTTGCGTTCAGCGTTCATCAGTGATATACTGCGCTTGCCGCCGCGAATGACGGCGACGAATCCGGACGGCGGCGGCAAAGCCAGACGGCGGCGGAACGGTGTGGACTGGAATTGCGCTTTTTATATAGAAAGCGGGTGAAATACATTGCGCAAAAAATATAGAAAAGGGATTGAGGACGTTGATTGCATGGGATTTCCGATTGCGTATTTTCATGTAGAAGAGTTGCGTGTATATAGGAGTTATATGCAATACCGCCCTAAAATTTTCTGAAAAATATTGTAAAATGACTTGACATGGTTAAAATTATTGTATAAAATTCATCTATACAATGGTTTTTGGAGGTATATTATGGATACA
>JAIRRL010000039.1 GCA_031255985.1 Gracilibacteraceae bacterium | reverse complement strand
AACGCAACGACAGTTTTCTCCGGACTGATTTGCTGGAAGCGGGGCCAATCAAGCAAATAATGCTGCCGATCGAGCAGGTGTGCGGGTTTGACGCCGTGCGCTTCGACCATCGCGTGGCTAATATCGCCCATGCTTGGAGCGGCGGCGTCCCCTTCTCCGAAATACAGAAAATGTGCAATCTGGATGAAGGGGACATTATCAGCCTGTTCCGGCGAACAATTGATCTGTTGCGCCAGATGAAAGAAGCGGTGGCCGATCCCCGGCTGGCGGCGCGGCTGCGGGAGTGTATCCGCTCTATGGACAGAGACGAAGCCGAAGTGGTGGAGATTTAAAAGAGCAAGGGAGCAAGCCGGATGAATAATAGCCTTACGGTTCTTGTTATTGCGGCCGCAGTCTTCGCGCTGGTTTTCGCGCTGATATTCCGGCGCGATAAAACCAGCTTTGCCGCCGGCGCTTTTTTTGACCTCGCTCTTCTCTCCGCGCTGCTGGCCTGGCTTCTTTTCGCGGCCGCCGCCGCCGATCATTGGCTGACCCGCCTCTCCGCCGGATTAATCATGATCACCGCGGTGCTGATCATATTGTTCGGCGCTTATTTGCTCGCGGTGTTTTTCCTGCTGAACGCCAGAATCGTTCTGCGGCGGGAAAAACGCAGCCTGGCCAACAGTCTTTCCTTGCTGGCCGCTTTCGGGGTGATGGCGCTGACGGTCGCCGCCGCTTTTATGCGCGGCGCCCGCCCCGAATGGCTGCAAACGGTATGGAATGAATTGATTTGCCTGAGCATTTTCTATTTTTTGCACATACTCGCTTTTTTGACTACGCTCACTCTCTTTAATCTGGCGCGTCCTGATAAAAATTGGGATTATATCCTTGTTCTGGGCAGCGGTCTCATTGAAGGCCGGGTGCCGCCGCTGCTGGCGAACCGGGTGTTGCGGGCGCTGGCCTGCGCCGAGCGGCAAAAAAACCGGGGTAGCGCCCTCCCCGTCCTGGTTATGTGCGGCGGGCGGGGAGCGGACGAACCGCGTTCAGAAGCGGAGGCCATGCGGGAATTCGCCGTTGCGCGCGGCTATCCCGGCGAGCTTGTCCTGATGGAAGGTCAATCCGTCAATACGGAGGAAAATATGCTTTTTGCCCGGATGATTATTGAGAAGCGCGCCGCCGGCAAGCCGTATAATTGCGCGTTCGTTACCAGTAATTTCCATTTATTGCGGGCGGCCCGCTTCGCCCGCCAGGCCGGGCTGCCGCCAGAGGGGATCGGTTCCAAGACGGCCTGGTATTATATGCCCAACGCCGTTATGCGCGAATATGTCGCTTTTTTGTCCATGAGCAAAATCAAATATATTGCCGCCGCCGCCGCCGTGATAATTTTGGCTTTTCTTTTTCCCGACGCGACGCTTTATCTGACGCGGCTCTTTCCTCTTTGAGCCGGAACCTTGCCCCTGTTTTCGCCCCGGCGGGGCGCTGCGGCCGACTAAAAAACTGGACAGCGGCCCCTTCATATGCTATTATCATGACAAGGTTTCCTTCGGCGGGTTTATATGCGCGTTTCCGCCGGAGAATTCCCGCTCAGACAGGCGAAAGGATGGTGAGTTGGGCATGAGAAAAATAGCGCCGGTTTTTATACTCGCTTTTTGTCTGGCGGCCGGATTGCCGGGTTGCGCCTATTCGCCGCCGGCGAACGAAACGGCGTATATCTACGCTGATTTTACCTGCGCGAATCCCGCCGCGGACGAGAAGAGCGCCGTCCGGCAGTATGAAATCAATTACGCCGGGGAATTGACTCCCGCTTTATTGACCGGGGCGCTCAGCGACCTGACCGGTCTTGATTTTTTCTGTACCGCCGAGGTAAGCCCCGGCGCCGTCCGCGTGGATTGGAACGGCGTTTCCACTTTGATCGTCGGTTTGGACGACCGGCCGCAAAAAGATGATTTCCGTTTTGAAGACGCCGACTCGCTGAACTGGTTCATGATGGACAGCCTTTACCGCACTTTGCGCGCCAATTTTGCCGACTGCGAGGTTTACTACACGATGCTGGGCGGCAAACCGCTGATCACAGCCGGCGCGGGGCAAAAATTCCCGGTGGACGAACCTTACCGGGGCGGCGTTTATTACCTGAACGCCCAGGAAGACCCGGCCCAGACGTCTCCGGACGGCGGCGTTCCGGCGGCGGCGCCTAACCGTTATATTGACCGGCGGAACAATATCACTTTTACCTATCCGAATACGTTTTCCCTGGACGGGCGCGTCAATTCGGACACCGGGCGCGTGGAGTTTCTCTCGCGCCAGGAGGACGCTGTTCTGTCTTTTTGGGTTGAACCCAATGAAGAAGGCGAAACCCCGCAGGAATTCCTGGATCGTCTGCCTCAGTCCGACGCCCGGATCACGTGGCCATACGACAATTCCGATACGCGGGTGGTCATTTTCGCGGAAACGGCTTCCGGCCCGAACGGCCAGCAGCGGGGCCGGGCTTATCAATTCGTGGTGCAGCCGGAGCGGGTGATCGGCGTTTGCGTGGATTGCGCCCCGGACAGGCTGGACTATTGGTATAGCCTTATCGGCGCGGATTTTTCCGTGATTGAACTGATTGATTAATTGAACTGATTGATTGAACTGGCGGAAAGGAAGATTACAGTGGCGCAGTATATCCAGGAACCGTCCCGCACTTTCAGTGAATATTTGCTCTTGCCGGGGTTTACCTCAGCCGAGTGCCAGCCGGCCAACGTCAATTTCTCCACCCCGATGGTCAAATTTTCCAAGGGAGAGCAGCCGGCGATCACGATGAACATCCCCTTGACTTCCGCGATCATGCAGGCCGTATCCGACGACCGGATGGCCATCGCCCTGGCGCGGGAAGGCGGCGTATCGTTTATTTACGATTCCCAGTCCGTTGAGGACGAGGCCGCGATGATCACCAAAGTAAAAAACTATAAGGCGGGGTTTGTGCGCAGCGACTCCAACGTCATGCCGGATCAGACTCTGGCTGATATCCTCGCCCTGCTGGAAAAAACCGGGCACTCTACGGTGGCGGTCACAGACGACGGCACGGCGGACGGAAAACTGGTCGGCATTGTCACCAGCCGCGATTACCGCCTCAGCCGCACGCCGCCGGACACGCCGGTGCATAAGTTTATGACGCCGTTTGAAAATTTGGTTTACGCCCAAAACGGCTGCTCCCTCAGCGAGGCCAACGACATTATCTGGGAACATAAGCTGAACACCCTGCCCGTCGTCGATGAGAGCGGCCGGCTCGTATATTTTGTTTTTAGAAAAGATTACGACTCGCATAAGGAAAATCCCAGCGAACTGCTGGACGCGAGCAAACGCTATGTGGTCGGCGCGGGCATCAACACGCATGATTATGAGGAAAGGATTCCGGCGCTGGTGAAGGCCGGCGCTGACGTGCTTTGCATCGATTCATCCGAAGGCTTCACGGAATGGCAGAAGCGCACGCTGGAATTCGCGCGCCGCGAGTACGGCGGCGCCGTGAAAATAGGCGCCGGCAATGTCGTAGACCGGGAGGGGTTTCTCTTCCTGGCGGAGGCGGGGGCTGATTTTGTCAAAGTGGGAATCGGCGGCGGTTCCATCTGCATAACCCGCGAGCAAAAAGGCATCGGCCGCGGTCAGGCGACGGCCATCATCGACGTAGCGGGGGCGCGGAACGAATATTTTGCCCGCACGGGCGTGTATATACCCATCTGCTCCGACGGCGGCATCGTCTACGACTATCATATTACGCTGGCGCTGGCGATGGGAGCGGATTTTGTCATGCTCGGCCGCTATTTCTCCCGCTTTGACGAAAGTCCGACGAACAAGCTGAATATCAACGGTAATTATGTAAAGGAATATTGGGGCGAAGGTTCCAACCGGGCGCGCAACTGGCAGCGCTATGACATGAGCGGGGCGGACGGACTGGTCTTCGAGGAAGGGGTGGATTCCTACGTCCCTTACGCGGGCAGTCTGAAAGATAACGTAGCGCTCACTCTAAATAAAGTCCGCCATACGATGTGCAACTGCGGCGTCCTGACGATCCCGGAACTGCAGGAAAAAGCGAAGCTCACCCTCGTTTCCGCTACGAGCATAGTTGAGGGGGGCGCTCATGACGTTATTTTGAAAGACACCAATATTTCGGTCGTAAAATAATCGTAAGGTTCCCTCTTGTCTGATATGCCTGACATGCCGGCCGGGGGGCGTTTTCCGCGCCCGCCCGTCACAGCGGGTTCGAGGATCCGATTGTCTCCGGTTTCCGCGGGGGACGCCTCCTTCGGCGTTCCGCCCGGTCCAAAAAAAGCCCCCCGTAAATACGTGACAAAGTTACGAGTTAGTAGTATAATGAAGCGGAGGCGCGGATGATATTTTCCTTACGGTGTGGCGGGAGAGGAGAGAAAAATTCGTTTGAAAATCTTAAAAAACCTGGCTGTTTATCTGTTCATTATACTTTTAGCGGTTATGGTGCTGCGCTGGCTGAATCCGCCGGCGCCGCAGACCCCGGCCCTGGACTATAATTCTTTCAAACAGTCTGTCAGTGCGGGCGAGGTACAGGAAGTGGAAATCACTACCACCGCCTCTACCATGAACTATAAGGTCACGATGAAGAACGGCGCAAAATACGATGTGGTCGGACCGGGCTACGATCAGCAGCTTTTGGACGACATGGCGGCGCAGAAGGGCCTGAAGGTTGTTTATCAGCCGCCGGTAACGATTCCTTGGTGGGTTTCCGTGGCGCCTTCTTTGATCATGGTGGCGCTCCTGTTCGGTCTCATGTATTTTGTCATGCAGCAAAGCCAGGGCGGCGGCGGCGGCCGGGTCATGCAGTTTGGCCGCAGCCGGGCGCGGCTGGTTACAGACGATAAAAAAGTCACTTTTGCCGATGTGGCCGGCGCGGATGAAGTTAAGGAAGAATTGGCGGAAATAGTGGAATTTTTAAAGACGCCGCGTAAATTCAACGAACTCGGCGCGAAAATTCCCACGGGCGTTCTGCTGTTCGGCCCTCCCGGCACGGGCAAGACCCTTCTGGCCAAAGCGGTGTCCGGCGAGGCCGGAGTGCCTTTTTTCAGCATCAGCGGCTCTGATTTTGTGGAAATGTTTGTCGGGGTCGGCGCTTCCCGTGTGCGCGACCTGTTTGAACAGGCCAAAAAAAGTTCTCCCTGCATCGTGTTTATTGACGAAATTGACGCCGTCGGCCGTCATCGCGGCGCCGGTCTCGGAGGGGGACACGACGAGCGGGAGCAAACATTAAACCAATTATTGGTTGAAATGGATGGATTTAACGGCAAAGAAGGCATCATAATCATAGCAGCCACCAATCGCCCGGATATCCTCGATCCGGCTCTGCTGCGCCCCGGCCGTTTTGACCGCCAGGTAGTCGTCGATTCGCCTGACGTTAAAGGCCGGGAGGAAATACTGGGAGTACACAGCAAGGGCAAACCGCTGGCCGATGATGTGAAGTTGAGCGTTTTGGCCAGAGGCACCCCCGGTTTTACGGGAGCGGATCTGGCTAATCTCGTCAACGAGGCGGCGCTGCTTTCCGCCCGCTGGGGCAGCAAGCGCATCAGCATGAAGGCGCTGGAGGAATCAATTGAACGCGTTATTGCCGGGCCGGAGAAAAAAAGCCGGGTCATCAGCGATTACGAAAAAAAATTAGTATCTTTCCACGAAGCCGGACACGCTCTGGTGGCGGAGTACCTGACCCATAGCGACCCGGTTCACAAAGTTTCCATCATTCCCCGCGGCATGGCCGGCGGTTATACTTTGCTCCTGCCGAAAGAAGATCGCCAGTACCGGACGCGCTCTCAATTGCTGGACAACGTGACCGTCCTGCTCGGCGGCCGCGTGGCCGAAGCCCTGGCCTTGAAAGAAGTGAGTACCGGCGCTTCCAACGATTTGGAGCGGGCGACGGACACTATCCGCCGCATGGTGACGGAATGGGGGATGTCCGACGAGATAGGCCCTGTGACGGTTGGCCATAAGAAAGAGGAAGTTTTTCTCGGCCGCGACATCGCCAGAGACCGCAATTACAGTGAATCGGTCGCTCAAACGATTGACCGGGAAATACGCCGCCTTGTGGATGATTGCTATAGCCGGGCCGAACAGATCGTCACAGAAAAAATGGAAATTTTGGAGGCCATAGCCGGCGCCCTGATGGAGAAAGAAACCTTGCCGGCCAGGGAATTCCGCGAGATTGTGGATTCCTTCGACGCAGAGAAGGCGGAAGAACACGCCGCGCTGGAAGCGAAAGAAAAGGCGCTGCGCGAAGAACTGGCCGCCAAGGAGACGGCGGCCGCGGCGGCGCGCGCGGCCGGGGAAGCGGCGCGCGCGGCCAAAGAAGACCGGGAACGGCAGGAACAACAGGAGCAGCAGGAACAACGCGAACGGGATCCGGCGCTGCAAAACGCGACGGCTGGCGAAGGCGCCGGCGATTGATGTGAGCGGCGCGGCGAAGGATAAGCGAAAGAATCTGCTTATCACCGGAGCTGTGTTTTTGGCTGCCATTTTGATGGGCACTCTCTTAAAATCCAATTTGACCATCTCAGCCGAAACCCCTTATCCCACCGGTTTGCCCGGATTGTTGCAGCTGGAAATCGAAAACGAGGGCCTGGCGGCGGAAAACGAGCGTCTCCGGCAGGAATTGACCCAATTGCAAAACAGTCGGAACGTTTCGGCCCTGGCGGGGGAACAGATGGACGCGGCGCGTCTGAACGCGGGTCAGGTCGAATTGACGGGGCCGGGTATCCGCGTCGTTTTGGACGACGCGGTGGTGCGGGAGAGCGAGGGTTACGGCAATTATGTGATTCATGAGCAATATTTGCGCCAGCTCGTCAATGTTTTATGGAGCGGGGGGGCCGAGGCCATCGCCGTCAATGACCAGCGGGTGACGGGGCAGACGGAGATTTTTTGCAGCGGCGCTTTTATTCAGATAAACGGGACGCGGCAAAGTCCTCCTTACCGAATAGTGGCCTTGGGTAATCAGTCTGATTTGCGGGCGGCTCTGCAGTTTTATTTTTGGGATAAATTGGGATATTATCAGCAGCAGTACGGCATCACCAGGGAATTGGAGATCCCGACTCAGCATCTGAGCGTTCCCGCCGCCAAGACGCGGCCCATTCGATTTGCCGCCCAGGCGCGGGAGGGGGGGACATGAACAGGCGTCTGGCCGGAGTGGCGACAATTGCCGCCTTGATCGTGGGAATTCTCATTTCTTTACAGATCGAAACCAAGCGAAGTCTTGATATGGCGGAACAAATTCAAGTTGAACGCCTGAACCAGATTTCCGGAGTACTGACCTCGCTGCAAGAGGAAAACGCGCGGCTGCTGGAGGAGAATAACCATGTGACTGCGGAACTGAACCGCCTGCGCGAAACCGGGGATACCAATCCCTTGCTGGCCGCTCAGCTGGAACAGCTGAAAATTCAGGACGGCACCATCCCGGTAAACGGGCTGGGAGTGAAAATGGTCATCACGGACAGCGGCCCGGATTTAGCGGTGTTGTTTCCTATCAACACGGATGATGTGTGCAATATTATCAATATCTTGCGTTTTGCCGGAGCGGAGGCTATCAGCGTCAACGGCCAGCGGGTCGTAGCGTCCAGTTCGGTCGTTCTGAGCGGAAACGCGACTATTTTGATAAATTCCGTGCCGATAGGCCGCATCGGCGCTACAACATATGAAATCCTCGCCATCGGCGATCCGGATATGCTGTACGACTACCTCAACCGGCTCGAAGTTCTCTCTTTGAAGCAGGCGGGGATGCGCGTTGACCTGACAAAAGAGGAAGTGACGCTTCCTTCGTATAAAGGCAATTATTATTTTGATTACGCCAGCCGCACGAGTACATGATAATTATCAGAGGGGAAAGGACTGGAAGCAACGATGAAAACTGATATTCAAATCGCCCAGGAAGCGGAGCTGAAGCGGATTGGCGAAGTGGCGGCCCAAATCGGGCTGGAGGAAAGCGACCTGGAATATTATGGGCCGTACAAGGCTAAAATAAACCTGGATGTGTGGCGGCGGGTCAAAGACCGGCCGGACGGCAAACTGATTTTGGTCACGGCCGTCAATCCGACTCCGGCGGGCGAGGGGAAAACCACCACGACCGTCGGTTTGGGCCAAGCGCTGGCGCAAATGGGGCAAAAAGCGATAATCGCCCTGCGGGAACCGTCCTTAGGCCCCTGCTTCGGCGTCAAAGGCGGGGCGGCCGGCGGCGGTTACGCTCAGGCGGCGCCGATGGAAGACATCAATTTACATTTTACCGGCGATTTTCACGCGGTCACTTCGGCGCATAACTTGCTGGCCGCCATGCTGGACAATTCGCTTCAGCAAGGCAATCCGCTCGGTATTGATTCGCGCCGGATGGTGTTTCGCCGCGTCCTCGACATGAATGACCGCGCTCTCCGCCATATTGTGCTGGGTCTCGGCGGCCGGGCGGACGGCGTCCCGCGCGAAAGCGGCTTTGACATCACAGTGGCTTCGGAGGTCATGGCCATCCTCTGCCTGGCAGAAGATCTGATGGATTTGAAAGAACGCTGCGGTAAAATTGTCGTCGCTTACACCTATGACGGCAGCCCCGTCACGGCGCGCG
Source organism: Gracilibacteraceae bacterium (assembly GCA_031255985.1). Lineage (GTDB taxonomy): Bacteria > Bacillota > Desulfitobacteriia > Desulfitobacteriales > Syntrophobotulaceae > JAIRRL01. The sequence continues at coordinate 3,933 of JAIRRL010000039.1, read as the reverse complement.
ATCTTTCGGCCGACGGCGCGATGGCGCTATTGCTCAAAGACGCCGTCAAACCCAATCTGGTGCAGACGCTGGAGAACACGCCCGTATTCATTCACGGCGGGCCTTTCGCCAATATCGCGCATGGCTGCAACAGCGTTATCGCCACCAAACTCGGACTGAAACTGGCGGATATTCTGGTGACGGAAGCCGGGTTTGGCGCTGACCTCGGCGCGGAAAAATTCTTTGACCTCAAGTGCCGCATGGCGGGGCTGCGCCCGGATTTGACCGTGCTGGTCGCTACAGTGCGGGCGCTCAAATATAATGGCGGCGCCGCCGCGAATAATCTGGTTGTTGAGGATATGCCCGCCTTGGAGCGGGGCATTGTTAATCTGGAAAAACATTTAGAGAACATAGGAAAATTTGGCTTGCCCGTGATTGTCGCGCTGAACCGTTTTCCGAGCGACACAGCGCGGGAACTGGCTTTTATCCGGGAGCGCTGCGCAAAACTCGGCGCCGAGACCGCGCTGTCCGAGGTTTTTACCCGCGGCGGCGCGGGCGGGGTCGAACTGGCGGAAACGGTTCTGCGCACTCTGACCGGCCGGCCGGCGGATTTTCACCCGCTTTACGACGCCCAGGCCCCGCTTCGCGCCAAGATTGAGATCATATGCCGTGAAATCTATGGCGCGGACGGAGTCAATTTCTCCAAGGAAGCGGAAGCTTCTTTGCGTCAGTATGAGGCGGCGGGATACGGGGGTTTGCCGGTTTGCGTGGCCAAAACCCAATATTCTCTTTCCGACGACCCGGCGCGGTTGGGGCGGCCGGAGGGCTTCACCGTTCACGCGCGCGAACTGCGCCTGTCGGCGGGCGCCGGGTTCATCGTAGTCATTACCGGCGATATTATGACTATGCCCGGCCTGCCGAAAAAACCGGCGGCCGCCGCCATGGACATCGACGCCGCCGGCCGGATAACGGGCCTGTTTTAAATGGAGTTTTTATGCGCATAGCTCTGTTCACGGAAATGTACCTGAACGCCATTAACGGCGTCGTCACCCATGTCCGCGCTTTGGCGCGGGGGCTGCGCTCCATGGGGCATGAAGTCCTGATTGTGACGGCGGACGCAAGCGCCGGCTATCATTACCTGAAAGACGGCGTTCTGCATTGTCCCGCGCTGCGGGTGCGGCGGATATACGGCTATGGCGCCGCTTTGCCTATCAGTTCTCAGCGTTTGGCTCTTATTCGCTCTTTTGACCCGGATATCATCCACATCCACACGGAAATGGGAGTCGGGCTTTCCGGTCTCGCCGCCGCCAAATTGCTGCGCAAGCCGCTCGTTTATACTTTGCACACCATGTACGATAATTATATATATTATATTTCTCCCCGCCCCTTTATCCGGGCGGCTACTTATTTTTCCCATAAATACCTTAAATTACTGGCCAAAAGCGCTAACGCCCTGATCGGGCCGTCGCGCAAATGCGAGGAGTTTTTCCACACGCTGGGAGTGGAAAAAGCCGTCACCGTCATTCGCAACCCGGTGGAGATGGAGATATTCACGCCCCTGGCCGCGCCGGCAGAGGAGGAGCGCGCTTTTCGCACCGCTCACACCCTGACGCCCTCCGCCATGCTCACATGTTTTGTCGGGCGGCTCGGCTCGGAAAAAAACGTGGATACGCTCATCCGTTTCTGGCAGGAAGCCGTGCGGCCGGAGGACGATATTTGTCTGCTGATCATCGGCGACGGGCCGGCTTTGCCTGATTTGCAAAATCTGGCCCGGCAATGCGGAGTCACGGACAGGGTGATTTTTGTCGGCAAAGTGGAACACGAAAAACTGCCGTTTTATTACCGCCTTTGCAAGGCTTATATCACGGCTTCGCTCACCGACACAGACTCCATATCTTTGCTGGAGGGAATGGCGACGGGATTGCCGGCCCTGCAGCTTTACGACCAGTTAAATGAAGATCGCGTCCGGGACGGAGAGAACGGGTTCGTTTTTAAAACGGCGGCGGAGATGGGGGAGAAGCTGCGCCTTGTGCGCGATATGACCACCGACGCCTATACCCGTATGCGAGATATTGTTCTGGGCGCGGCGGACGAGGTCAGGGCGGACAATGTCGCCGCTAACGTGCTGCGGATTTATCAGCAATGTCTTTTTGACAGCGGCCGGAAACGGAAGAGGGCCAAGTAGGCGTGGGCACGGAGCGGATTCGTTGGCTGAATATTCAGAACATAGCCGCCGCCATTGAGGCGATGGAGGCGGTGGGCGTCGATGGGCGCGGAATTCAGCGCATGGTGGGCAAAGCTTTCAGCCGGGCGGTGCTGGCGCCGGCGGTTTCCGCCCCGGCGGCCCTGATTCTGAAGCAGGAGATGCTTTCCTTAGGCGGGGACGCGGCGATCCACCGGGATGTGATTACGGGCGGCCGGCGGGAGAGCGACGTGTTGCTTTTGGGCAGTCATAAGCAACTCCTGGCCCTGGCCCAAAAGCTGAAAGCGCAGCCTTTTGGCTTGCGGGCGCTCGGAGCCGCGGTGGGCGATTTGGTGCGGCGGTTACAAGAGGGCGGGGACGGATTTGTGCTTTGCGGCGGCGGCCGGCGGTTAGAGCTAAGGCGGGGACGGCCGGCGGTGATGGGTATTTTGAATCTGACGCCGGATTCTTTTTCGGATGGCGGCCGCTATACCGAGCCGGCCGCGGCGATCCGCCGGGGACTGGAAATGACGGAGGAAGGGGCGGAGATAATAGACCTGGGGGGGGAGTCAACGCGACCGGGGTATAGCCCGGTTAGCGCCGCCGCGGAATGGGAGCGTTTGGAACCGGTGGTGGCGGCGCTGGCCGGCCGCGCCGTCCTGCTTTCCGTGGATACACGGAAAGCGGCGGTGGCGGCGAAGGCCCTGGCCGCCGGCGCTCACATCCTGAATGATATATGGGGACTGCGCGCCGATCCCGATATGGCGGCGGCGGCGGCGGCCTACGGCGCGGCGGTGGTGCTGACGCACAACCGGGCGACCCCGGGCGCGGGGGATGTAATCGGGGATATAATGCGGGTTTGGGACGAAAGCGTAAACCTGGCTCTGAAAGCCGGTTTGCCGGCGGAAGCGCTGATAGTTGATCCGGGTATCGGTTTTGGCAAGACTCCGGCCCAAAACCTGGAAACTATGCGCCGCTTGGCGGAACTGACCGCTTACGGTTTGCCGATCCTGTTCGCCGCTTCGCGCAAATCGGTTATCGGTCACGCAACCGGTCTTAAAACTGAGGAACGGCTGGAGGCGACCTTGGCCGCCAATGTCCTGGCGGCGGCGGCGGGGGCGGATATAATCCGCGCGCATGACGTAGCCGCTCACTGCCGGGCTTTGGCTATGACCGCCGCTATGACCGCCGCCGTGGGACCGGAGCCAGGATACAGCAAGGGGGAAACAAATGATAAATGATTGTTTGCATATCAAAGGACTGACCTTTCACGCTTTTCACGGCGTCAATCCGGCGGAAGCGGAACTGGGGCAAAAATTTATTATTGACGTGGATTTATATTTGCGGCCGACGGAATACGCCCCGGCGGACGATCTGAGCGTGACGGTCAATTACGCTCATGTGGCGCGGGCGGTCAAATGGCGGGTGACGGAGAATAAATACAGGCTGATTGAGACGCTGGCCGAACAAATCGCTGTTGATTTGCTCGGTAGTTTTGACTGCGCGGCGGCGCGAGTGACGGTTCACAAGCCGGGGGCGCCGCTGAAAGAGAATTTTGCCGATGTTTCCGCAGAGGTTTACCGGGCGCGGGAAAAAAACGCGGACGGCGCCATAAATGACGCCGTCTGAAACCGTAGCTTATTTGAGTCTCGGCTCCAATATTGAACCGAGAGAGGATTATTTGCGGCGCGCGCTGGCCGAATTGGGCCGCTACGCCGGTTTGCGCCCGCTAAAGGTATCTTCGCTTTATCTCTCCGCCCCTTGGGGCGGGG
>JAIRRL010000025.1 GCA_031255985.1 Gracilibacteraceae bacterium | reverse complement strand
ACGGCGACGATTGAACGGATCATCCGTCCCGTTTATAATTTTAAGGCCAGCGAGGGCGCGGGCGTGAAAACCAGGCGATAACGCCGTCTATAGCGCAGCGACTCCACAATAATATTATGGTTTCGGCGCGTCGCTAAATTCTAAATAGACGCATCGGTTGCGGCCGCTTTGTTTTGCCGAATAGAGGGCTTCGTCTGCGCGTTTTACGTAGTCGTCCCAATTAATGCCGTTTTCAACTTTGGTGGAGATGATTCCGATGGAAACGGTAACGTGATCTGACACGGCGCTTGTTTCATGGGGAATATTGAGATTCCGCACATTTTTAAGCAGCCGGCCCGCGATCTCGCAGGCCCAGGTCGCGCTTGCGTCAGGCAGGACGGCGACAAATTCCTCGCCGCCGTAACGCGCGACAAAATCCCCTTCGCGCCGGATGCCGTTCCGCAGGCTTTCCGCGACAAGACGCAAACATTCGTCGCCCTCCAAATGGCCGTAAGTATCGTTATATTGTTTGAAAAAGTCTATGTCGATCATCAGCAGGCCCAGAAAACTGCCGGAACGGGACAGGGAATCCAGCAACCGGGTTATATGTTTATCAAAAAAGCGCCGGTTGTAAATGGCGGTCAGCGGGTCAATATCTCCTTTTTCCACCTCTGCCGTCAGCATAATGCGATCCCTGTCGGCGTGATTGTGCATGAATACGTTCAGCAAACTGCAAACGGAAATGGCCAGCATACCGAAAGCCAGCAACGGTATGAGTATGTTCATCGCTTTGTGAATGGCAAGGAGCTGTTCGTCGCCGATATCGACGCCGGCGACCGCGACCACTTGTCCGTCCGCGTCAAAAACAGGGGCAAAGGCCGAAATCAGGTGTTCATACCCTGTCAAATATTGGTACATTTCAGCGGCGGCGACGTGATCATTCAGGGCGACAAGGGCTTTTTCCTCCCACTCAAACGGCTCCGTGGTCAGATCAACTGTTTCCGCCGTAAGGTCGTTGTCCAAAATGTATTGCGCCAAACCTTCCTCAGTGTTTCGCATATAGTACACAAATAAAATGTTATTGTCGCCGGCGAATTTGATCAAACGCTGACGCAGATCGCTGAAGACGGGCTTGTCCAAATCCTCCGGCGTCTGCAATTCATTCAGTTCCTGCGCCGTCACGAGTTCGGCGGCGTAACGGCTCGCAGTCAATAAGCGATGCTCGGTCTCCTGATAAATATATTCTGAAAAATTGCGCATTTCCATTCCCGTGTAGAGGCAAAGCGCCAGTATGACGGCGACGGAGATGATAAACAGCGCTAGGGTTAAGTTTTTTCTTCCCTGATAATTGGGGCTTGTTTTTTTGTTAAACACATTTATACCCTATTCAGACAAAAATTATGGCGGGCCAAAATTCCCGCTCTTATTTTATCACAATTCAACAAGCTGGTATAGTCTAATTTTGCCGCCGGTCGCCGCCGCGGAAACCGGGCTCTCCGGTTATCCTATGCAACTTTACTTTCCTCCGGCCCTGTGCTAAAATTATACCGCACAAGGAAATAAGTAGGAGGATGAACATGAAAAAAGCTTTGATTCTATGTTTGGCTGGGGTGTTCCTGCTTGCGGCCGCTTGCGGCGCGCCGTCCGCGCCGTCTGCGCCGTCTGCGCCGTCCGGTTCTCCGGCGGCCGGGGAGGGTGGAGCGGGTCTCGCGGCGGAACAGGTTTTGCGTTTTGGTCTGGATGTGGAACCGGAAACGCTTGATCCGAGGCATGCCCGCGACGTTTCCGCTTTGCGCGTATTTGAATTATGCGGCGACGGCTTGATCCAACTGAATGAGAAACTGGAGGCGGAGCCATGTTTGGCTGAAAGTTGGGAAAATCCGGATGAACTGACTTGGATATTTCATCTGCGCCAGGGGGTCAAATTCCATGACGGCAGCGACCTGACGGCGGAGGACGTGAAATATACTTATGATACGATTCGCGACCCGGCTTTTGGCGCGGTTTACGCGGCCAACTACTCTTCCATCCGGGAGGTCGTGGTTGAGGACGACTATACGGTGCGGTTCAACCTGAGCGAACCGTATTCACCCATCCTGTCCAATAACATGGAACTTTGCATAGTTCCGGCGGAAGCGGATTCGATCCCGGATTTTGCCAATAAGCCGGTCGGCGCCGGCCCCTTCAAGATGACGGAATGGGTGAAAAACGAAAAAATCATCTTTGAAGCCAACCCGGATTATTGGGGCGAAGCGCCGGTTTTACAGCGCGTGGAATTTTACACCATCCCCAGCAACGATACCCGCGTTTCCGCCCTTGAAGCCGGAGACGTGGATTTTATTCACACGCCGCTGACGCCGCAGGATGTTGAGCGGATCAAAAAAGACGACCGCTTTCAAGTGGACGAACTCACCGGTCTCGGCATCACTTTCGCGGCTTTTAACCACAAATCCCCCTTGCTCGCCGACAAACAGACGCGGGTCGGCCTGTCCCATTTTCTGGACAAGGAAGTCATGGCCCGCGAGTTGAGCCAGGGGCTGGAATTGCCGGGAGAATCAATTCTCTTGCCGAACACCTGGTTTTATTCGGACGAGGTAAAAAGCTTCCCCTTTGACCCGGAACTGGGCAAATCAATATTGGCTGAAGCCGGTTGGACGGACTCCGACGGCGACGGCATCCTGGATAAGGATGGGCAAAAACTGGCGTTCCGCCTCTCCACCTATACCCAGGACGATCTGAAAATGCAATATGTGGAATATATGCAAAATTTATTCAGCCAAGGCGGTATTGAAGTTCAGGTCGTCACCAACGAATGGCCGACTTTTGTCGCCGATCTTCAGGCCGGCAATTATGACGTTGCGGTTTTCGGCATGTTAAACCTTTTTGACCCGGACAAATATATGT
>JAIRRL010000138.1 GCA_031255985.1 Gracilibacteraceae bacterium | reverse complement strand
GCAGCCCTTCCGCCTCTTCGATTCGCACTACCGCCAGATCAGTGCGGGCGTCGCCGCCCACCAAAAACCCCCGCACGTCGCGCCCGTCCGCCAGCGAAACAATCAGATCCTCGGCGTTTTCCACCACATGATTATTTGTCACGATATAACCGCCGGCGGCGTCAATGATAAAACCGGAACCGCTGCCCACCTCCGTCAGCTCGGTCCCGCCGCCGCCGAACCAGGAGCGCAGCCGCTGAATATTAGCTATGCCCACGACTGTCTCCCCCACGGCCTCAGCCACGGTAACTATGGGGGAGTCGTCCCCCGGCAAAACCGCGCCGCCGCCGCTGCCGCCGCCCGCGTCCACCTGCTGAATCGTCACGCTGGCGCCGCCGGACATATTCTGACCGCGTTCGTAAATGAGCGGCCCCAAGGTCAAAGTGACCAGCGCGCCCAGCAGAGCGCAGCAAAAAGCGATGAGGGCCAAGGATAATATCCCCCTGCCCTGCGGCCGGGCCGGTTCGGGCCGGGGCAGATCAGCTCGGCGCCGTTCCGGGGTGGGCGGCGGTTCCTCCGGCTGCTCTCCCGGCATGAGCATATATTCATATTTTCCCTCCGCCTCCGGAGCGGAGCCGTCATCCGCCGGCGGTAAATCCGCCAGCCATTCGGTTTCTTTGTAAAACGCCATATGCGTCCCTTTCTTCTCCCAGCACGATTAGCTCGTGCGGCTCGTGGCGGGGAGCGACCCGGATTCTCAGCCGCGCGCATTTTTCCCGCACCGCGTGACCGCGCAGCATTTCCACCACTGTTTTCAAAGCCAGCGCCGGCGTGTTGTTTTCTTCACTCAAATGAGCCAGCACGACTTTTTGCGTGTTTTCCCCGATCCATTCCCGCAGCGCTTCGCCTGTCTGCCTGTTGCTCAGGTGACCGAACTCGCCGGCGACCCGTCTTTTCAGATACTGGGGGTAGCGGCCTCGCCACAGCATGTCGCTGTCGTGGTTGGCTTCAATGATCAAAGCGTCGCAATTCCGGAATTTTGTCCGCATGTCCGGAGTGACGACGCCCGTATCCGTCGCGACGCCCAAAGTCACCCCCCCGCCCCGGATCAGGAGACCGTGACTTTCCCGGCTGTCGTGCGAAGTGCGGATCAAGGCGAGGTTGAAGCCGGCCAGACAAAAATCTTCAGCGGCGGCGACGACCAGCCGCCGAGCGGCGGGCAGAGAACCGACGGTTTCTTCCATTGCTTCCCATATTGCCGCCGTCGCGTACACCGGCAGATTGAGTTTGCGGGCCAACGCTCCCACGCCCCGAATATGGTCGACATGTTCATGGGTGACAAAAATCCCCCGCAACTGTTCGGGAACGGCGCCCGCCCGCCGGATATTTTCCAGCAGCCGCGCGGCCGGCAGCCCGGCGTCTATGAGAAAACTCCCCTCCCGGCCCCCTACCAGAATCGCGTTGCCGGAACTGCCGCTGGCCAAAGTGCCAAAAAACAAATTTTCACCCGCTTTCCGCCCCGGCGGCCGCGTTTTTCGCCGTCTGAACCAGGCTGATATAATATTCGAGCAGCGAACGTTCCGAATCGTCCCGCGCTAAGGCCAGAGCGTCTTGCCAGGCTGTTTCCGCCCGGTCGTAATCAGACTCCCCGTAAAAGAGATATTGCCCGTATATCACCAGGGCGTCAACGTTTTCAGGTTCCCGCGCCAGCAAATCCGTCAGCAGTTCGCCGGTCAGGGCGAAATCCCGGTTGTAAAAAGCAGCGGTCGCGTATTTCAGTTGAATGGCGGAGTCGGTTGCCGCCGCCGTCAGTTCGGCGTACAGATCCAGGGCCTTGTTCAGGGCGCCGTCCGTTTCCTCCTTGCCGAGATAGCCCGCCAGAATATACACGTCCAGCCAGGCGTCCGCCAGCGCCAGGCGCAGCTCCCGGTTCTCCGGCTTGTTTTCCGCGCTTTGGCTGAGATTGGCGGCCAACTGGCGGCGCTGGCCGTACTCTTCCTCCAGCAGCTGCAGTTCCGTTTCCTGGCCGCCGCTTGATTCCGGTATGGAAAAAAGGGCGACAAAACCGGAGCCTAGCATGGTAAGACTGACTAAAACGATGATAACGATGGTGAAAATTTTTCTCCGGCGAAAGAACATAGACGACCCTCCGTTGTTTTAACCTGAGACTAACTTTCCTGGGTTTTCTGAGCGGAACTGAATTTCGCGCCGGTCAAGCTTTCGTCCGTCGCCGCCAGCGCCTCTCTCGCCCGGATATAAGCGGCCACTTCGAAGCGTTTGCGCTGCATGAGACAGCCCAGATCATACACTCCGCGCAAATCGCCGGTCGTCTCCAGGTTGGCGGCGTGGCAGCCGCCGCCGCAAATGAAGCGGCACCAGCACTCGCGGCAGGTTTTTTTGGCGTTGATATGGGCGGCGGCGAATTCACGCGCGATCGCCGCCGCCGGGGCGGCCGCTTCTTCGCTCACGTTGCCCAGCCGCCATTCGGTTCGGCCGACGAACTGATGACAGGGATAGATATCGCCGTTTGGGGCGACGGCGGCGTATTCCAGGCCCGCGCCGCAGCCTTTGAGCCTTTTCGCCAGGCAAGGCCCCGCGTCCAGGCCGGAATTAAAATGAAAGAAATTGAACGGGCGGCCCGCCGCGGCGTAAGCCAGATAGGCTTCGCCCAGCCGGTCGTAGCTCGCGCTGATTTCCGGCCAGTCCTCAAGCCGCGGGGCCAGATCGCCGCCGACAGCCGGTTCCGCGGAAATCCGCTCTACGCCGAGATCAGCCAGATGAAGAACGTCCCGGTCAAAATCCGGGTTATACCGCGTGTAAGTCCCGCGGGCGTAATAATAAGCGCCCACAGCGTAGGGGGAGGCCCCAGCCCGGCGGCGGGCCGTTCTGAGAACGGCGGGCAGAACAGCGGCGTAACTGCCCCGGCCGTCGGGGCGCGGGCGCATACGGTCGTGTACGTCCGGTCGCCCGTCGATGCTCAGAACCAGGCCGATTTTTTCCTGATCCAGCCAGTCCGCCAGTTCGTCGTCCAGACCCAGCGCGTTCGTAGTCAAACTGAAATTAATCCGCTTGCCGGCCGCCGTCGCCGCCGCCGCCGCGCGGCCGTAAGCGACCAAAGAGCGCATAACCGTTCGGTTGAGAAGAGGCTCGCCGCCGAAAAAATCCACTTCCAAAGTTGCCCGGCCGCCGCTGCGCGCCAGAGCGAAGTCCAGCGCTTTTTTCCCGGTAGCCAAAGACATGAGTTCCCGTTTGCCGCCGAATGCGCCCGTCCCGGCGAAACAATAGCGGCAGGCCAGATTGCAGTCGTGGGCCAGATGCAGGCACAGGGCTTTCAGCAGCGGCTGTTCATTTTCCGCGTAGGGGGGCGGCAATTCGGCCTCGGCGCTGAACAGCGCGCCTTCCTGTTCCAGCCGCTCAAATTCCCGCTTTATTTCGGAGCGCTCCGTCTCCGTCAGCTTCCGGCCGGTAGCGGCTAACAGAACTCCGGGCCGGGCGGCCTTTTGCGGGTGCTTCTCGCTGAAGCTGATTATTTCCGCCAGCCACTCGCCGGCCTTGTCGTCCAAAGAGTGCAGCGAGCCGGAATTAACGTCGTAAACGAGATTCAGGCCGCCATGCCGGAACAGATGTATATTTTTTTTAAAAGGGTATTTTTCCCAAATCAAAGAAGCTCCTCCACGAATCACGGCATGACCTCCGCCATGCCGTGATTCCGCCGCCGACCGGGTTTTGCCGTCGGAGAACTCGTTCCGCAGTTCTTAAATTACTTGACGAATTCTTAGAGATGAAAGCCGGTTGCCCGCCGACAAGTCCTCATTTTGCGCAAACCTGGTTGCCGACGGTGCAGGAAGTCTTACAGGCCGACTGGCACGACGCCTGACAGGCGCCGCAGCCGCCCTGAGCCGCCGCTGCCGCCAAACTGCCTTTGACAAGCGTCTGAATGTGTTTGTTCATAGTCGCGCGCCCTCCTTACCGCCGTTATTATATCACAGACGGGGCCGGAACACAAGAGAAAGGCAATCCGCAGGGGACGCCGCCTTCGGAACCCCGGCGCTCCCGCCCCGTTTACAAAAAAAAAGCGATTTTTTCCCAAAGAAAAATAGGAAAAAACACTGGATTACCGCTTCGGTAACTATTTGGCAACACTTCAGTAACACGCCTTACCTTAGAATAAGGCGTGGTGATTGCAGAATTTATTATGAGGTTAATCGGGTCATTATACGTCTGCTCTATATACATCGGATTTTTAGAGACGAAATGAAGCGACGGAGGAAGACGGTTTTCAAAAAATAAAAAATTCAGATCGCGTCTGAAATGATAATGAAAATGCAGATTTTGGAAAGGCGGTTGATCGACTTGAATTTTTTGGATAATCCCACCCATCTGGTGATGGAAAAAGCGATGGACGCTCTCTGGCTGCGTTCGCGCGTACAGGCCGAGAACATCGCGAACGCGACGACGCCCGGCTACAAGCGGAAAGTGGTTGATTTTGAGGAAGAACTGCGGCGCGGTATCAACGCCTTGGACGCGGCCGCCGCGCGACGGGAAAAAATGCTGGCGGTGAATGATCTGCGGCCGCGGGTTTATGAGGACAGAACGACTAATGTGAATGTGGACGGCAATAATGTGGAGCTCGACCAGGAATTCCTGGCGATGACGGACACACTGACCCAGTATCAGTATTTACAGCGGCTGCTCAGCGACGGCATGGCCCGGCTGCGCTACGCCATAACAGAAGGGAGGGGATAAAAGATGTCTTTTCTGAATTCCCTGGACATCGCTGGATCGGGATTGACCGCGCAAAAAACTCGTATTGATGTGTTGACGCAAAATCTGGTCAACGCGGAAACCACGCGAACGGAGGACGGCGAGCCTTATCGGCGCAAGATAACGATTTTTCAGGAAAAAAGGGCCGGGCGTTTCGGCTCTTACCTGAACCGGGCGCTGGGAGAATCGACGCCGGGCGTGAAAGTGGCGGCGGTGATTGAGGATGAGCGCCCGCTTAAACCGGTTTACGACCCGGAACATCCGGACGCGGACGAGGACGGTTATATCTGGATGCCCAACGTTGACGCGGTGAAGGAGATGAGTGATATGCTTTCGGCGACGCGCGCCTATCAGGCCGACGTCACCGCGGTTAATATCATCAAGACAATGGCCTCCCAAGCTCTGCAAATAGGCAAATAACGCGGCGGATTCGCGGCTGAAAAGAGGATGGACTTCATGAGCGAAGTTTTTTTGAACCGGGATTTTATCAAGCCGCTGGAACAGTTTATCAGCGCGATCCCGGAGCGACGGAACGCCGGCATTGCCGGAGGGGCGGGAGAAACGGCGCCTTTTGCCGACATATTTCAGGGACTGATCACAACGGTTGAAGCCACTAACTCCATAGAGGAAGCGGCCGCGCTGGCCGCCGCGAACGGCGACGCCGACCAGCTGCATACGTTAACCATAGCGTCGGTCAAAGCGGATCTGGCGCTGCAATTATTTGTTCAACTCCGAAATAAAGCCCATGACGCTTATTCTGAAATTATGCGAATGGGATCCTGAATGGAGAGAGCATGAACTTCAATAACTTGAGGGACAAATACTTGCGGCCCGTGCTGGCTTGGTGGCAAGCGCTTGAGAGCAAGCGGCGCAGGCGGATTATAATCATTGCCGGTATTCTTTTAGCCGCGATCATCGCTCTGGTGATTTTCCTGAATTATCAGCCTTATGTCACCCTTTTTACGAGTCTGAGTTCGGCGGAAGCGGCGGAAATTCTGGCGCGTTTGCAGGAGATGGGCGTAGGCGCCAAAGTGAACTCAGGCGGCGCGATTCTCGTTCCTAAAGATCAGGAAGCGGCTCTCAAAATGAGTTTGGCCACGGAAGGCTATCCCAAGAGCGGATTCAGCTATGATATTTATGTTAATAACGTCGGAGCGATGACCACGGATTCCGACCGGCGCGCCTACCGGCTTTTTCAGTTACAGGAGCGGATGCGGCAGGCTGTGCGGACAATCAGCGGCGTGACTGACGCGGTGGTCACTATATCGGAAAACACGGCCGGTTCCTCCGTCCTGACCAATTCGCAGGCCCCGGCTTCCGCCAGCGTGCTGGTGACCGTGCTGGGGGGAGAGGATCTGACGGCCGCCCAGGTAAACGGCATTAAGCAATTGGTGGCCAAAGGCGTACAGGGCATGAACAAGGAAGACGTGGCGGTGATCAACAGCGTCACCGGTAACGAGATGGGCGCCTCCGCCGACAGCGTCAGCGGCCGGGCTACGGACAAGATGGAAATTGAAAAGCAGATCGATAGCGTGATTGAAACCAAAGTGCGCGACATTCTCCGGCCTTTGCTCGGCGAGGGCTATGCCACCGTGGTGGCGACTTCGCGCGTCAGCACCGACGCCGGCGTCGTACAGTCGGTTACGTATACGCCGATGGCCGAGGATGGCACGACCGGCGTGACTGCCAGGGAAGAGCATTATCTGGAAGGCCGGAATGAAGAATTGCTGGCCGCCGGCGCGCCGGGGGCGGAAACCAACGCCGATATACCGACCTATGAGGAATTGATGAACGGAGAAGGCGGCGGGTATTTCGTCAACAAATACGACTATGATTATTACGTCAACGAACGCAAGGAACAGGTAGAGCGCTCCGACGTGGTGATTGAGAGCATCGGCGTCAGCGTGGTTATTTTCTCGGATACGCTGACCGAAATCGACCGGGTGGAACTGACTTCTTTGGTGGCCCGCACGGCGAACGTACCGGAAGAGGACGTTTTCATCATGATGCGGGAATTCGAGTCGCCGCCGCCGCCGCCGTCCACGATGGAATATCTGCGCGACAACTGGTGGATCGCCGTCGCCGCCGCCATACTGCTCCTTGCCGTCGCCGCCGTCGTCATCATCATCGTCATCAGACGGAGACAGCGCAGGACGATGGAGGAATTCGAGCAGGCGGCGCGGGAAGAAGAAGAAGCCCGGATGCGCGCCGAGACGGAAATCCCGGTGCCGGAGGAAAGCCAGCAGCAGAAACTTTCGCGGCAGATCAAGAGCTTTGCGGACGAGCATCCGGAAATCGCGGCTCAGCTTATCAGGAGCTGGCTGAAAGGAGACGAGTGACATGGCGGTCATGAACAAGGAATATATGCAACTCTCCGGCGCGCAAAAAGCCGCGGCCGTCATGGTTTCCCTCGGCGCGGAGACGGCGTCGAACATTTATAAAAACCTGCGGGAAAACGAGGTGGAGCAGGTTTCCTACGAGATAGCCCGTTTGCGCAATCTGTCCGCCGAAACTTTTGAGAATATATTACAGGATTTTTACGGGATTTGCCTGGCCCAGCAGATCATAGCCGAAGGCGGCCTGGATTATGCGCGGGAGGTTTTGGAAAAGGCTTTTGGGGCGCCCATGGCGACCCAATTTCTGGATAAGGTGACAAAATCATTGCATACAAAAGCGTTTGAATTCATCCGCAAGGCGGATTACAAAAATCTGATGGCAATCATCCAGAACGAGCATCCGCAAACGATCGCCCTGATCCTTTCCTACGCGCGTTCCGACCAGGCTTCCACTATTTTGGCCGAACTGCCGAACACGACCAAGATCGAGGTGGTGGAACGCATCGCCAAGATGGATCGCACTTCGCCGGAAGTGATAAAAGAAGTGGAAAAGACTTTGGAACGCAAGTTTTCCTCTATTGTCTCCACTGATTTTACCGAATTGGGCGGCGTGGAATATATTGCCGAGATCATGAACGATATGGATCGGGCCAGCGAGAAATATATTTTCGACGAACTGGCGAAAAAAGACGCCAAACTGACGGAGGAAATCCGCAAGCGCATGTTTGTGTTCGAGGATATCATCAATCTGCAGCCGCGCGATATTCAGCGGGCCTTGCGTGAAATTGACGCCGCTGATCTTTCCCGTGCCCTCAAGGGCGCTTCGCCGGAAGTGCAGGAGGTGTTCTTCTCGAATCTGTCCAAGCGCATGAGCGAAACGGTGCGCTCCGATATGGAAGACACAGTGGTGCGCATGAGAGAGATGGAAGAGGCGCAGCAGAAGATCGTCGCTATATTCCGTCAATTGGAAGAACAGGGCCAGATTACCATTGCCAAGGGCGGGGGAGATGATATTGTTGGCTAATGTCATTAAATCCGGTTATGTCGGTCTGGGCGAAAGCTACGAGCTGGATCCGGAAATATTCAAACCCAGTCTGGACGACGAAGTGACGGACGAGCGGGAAACGGAAGCGATGGCTTTTTCCCGCCAGTTGATCGCGGAAGCCCGGCGGCAGGGGGAAAAGATCAAGCAGGAGGCGATGGAGTCTGCTCATAAAATGCTGACGGAGACGGCGGCGGAGCGGGAACGGGTTCTGGCGGAAGCGGAAAAATCCGGCAGGGAGCGGGGATACGCCGAAGGATATGACGCCGGTCACGCCAAAGGTTACAAGGAGGCGCGCGAAGAACGGCGGGAGATAGCGATTGCCCTGAAGGAAGCTTTTGCCACGCTGGAAAACGAGTGGGAGCGGTATCTGAACGAAAGTCTGGACGATCTGAAATACCTGGCGCTGGAAGTGGCGGAAAAAATCATCGGCCGCGAGATTGAGCGCGACCGCGGTCTTTATTTCGGCATGATCGACGAGGCGCTGCGTTCCTTTCGCGATTACGACTGGGTTGATATATGTTTTTCCGCCGAGGATGAGGATTTGGCCGCTTTGGTGGAAAAAAAGCTGGCGGAGCGCGTTACGGCGGACAATAAATTTGTCAAAATCCGTCAGCGGAAAGATCTGCCGCCGGCAGCCTGCGTGGTGGAGACGAACGCCGGCGCGGTGGACGTAAGTCCGGCGGTGCAGTTGGAACAAGTGTCCCGCTTGTTGGAAGAACAGGTGACATGATGATAAACGCCGCTTTGCCGGATTACCGGCAAAAACTGAAAAATTTTGATTCTTTCAAATATATGGGGGTAGTGGATCGGGTCGCCGGTTTGCTGATCCAGTCCATCGGGCCGGAAGCGCGTCTGGGCGATGTGTGCCGCCTGCGGGTGCCGGGCGAGGAACGCGGCGTCATGGCGGAAGTGGTCGGAATTCAAAAAAACCGGATTCTGCTCATGCCCTATGACGATGTGAAAGGGATCGGTTTGGGCGGCAGCGTGGAAAATCTGGGCGGCAAACTGCGGATTCCGGTGGGCGACGGGCTGAAAGGCCGGATCGTCAGCGGGATCGGCCAATTGATTGACGACAAGGGGCCGCTGGAAGGCGAAGTTCATATGCAACCGGTTGAGCGCCGGTACGCGAACCCGCTGGGACGGCCGCGCATCACGGATAAGCTTAATTTCGGCGTCAAGGCCATCGACGGGTTGCTCACGATCGGTAAGGGGCAGAGGATGGGAATTTTTTCCGGTAGCGGCATCGGTAAAAGCACACTGATGGGCATGATCGCCCGCAATATCTCCGCCGATGTGAATGTCATCGCTCTGGTGGGGGAGAGGGGCCGCGAGGTGCTGGATTTTATCGGCAAAGACCTGGGTCCGGAGGGTATGAGAAAGTCGGTGCTGGTGGTGGCCACTTCGGATCAGCCGGCCATGATGCGCTCCAAATGCGCGGTGGTGGCAACGGCGATCGCTGAATATTTCCAGGAAAAAGGCTTGGATGTGCTGCTGATGATGGATTCACTGACCCGTTTCGCAATGGCTCAGAGGGAAATAGGGCTGGCGGCGGGGGAACCGCCGGTGTCGCGCGGTTATCCGCCCTCCATTTACGCGGATCTGCCCAAGCTGCTGGAACGCAGCGGCAATTTTACCAGCGGCTCCATCACGGGAATCTATACGGTTCTCGTTGAGGGGGACGATACGAACGAGCCGGTCAGCGACACGGTGCGCGGCATTTTGGACGGGCATATCATCCTTTCCCGCGCGCTGGCCCAGCGCAGTCATTATCCGCCGATTGACGTCGGCATGAGCGTTTCCCGTCTGATGAACGATATCGTGGCGGAGGATCATCTGGCTTTGGCCCAGAAAATGCGCGAGCTGCTGGCGGTGTATTACGCTAATTATGATATAATCGCCATCGGCGCTTACAAAAAAGGCAGCAACCCGCATGTGGACAGATCGCTGCGCTATATCGACCGGATTAACGCTTTTTTGCGGCAGGAAATCGACGCGAGTTTCAGCCGGGAGGAAACGCTGGCCCTCATGGCCGAGGCGCTGGCGGACTAACGGAAGGAAGGGCAAAAGCCTATGAAAAAATTTAATTTTTCACTGGATTCGGTGCTGCGGGTGAAGGAACAATTATTGACAGTCGTGCAGACGGAACTGGCGCGGCTGAACGAGGCCATAGCCCGGCAGGAGGAAGCGGAGGCGGAAAACCGCCGCCGTAACGCGGATAACGACCGTCAATGCGCGGAAGAACAGGCCAAAGGGATTGATCCGCGCCTGATGATTTGTTACGCCGATTACCGCGAGCGCCTGTACCGGCAATTGCGGGAAATTCAGAGGAAGAAAACAGCTCTGTTCAGGGACAGAGATAATGTTATAGAGAAAACTATTGCGCTGAAAGTGGAGATAGCCGCGTTGGAAAAACTGCGGGAGAACGAATTGCTGGTTTATCAGGCCGGAATCCGGAAGGAAGAGGAAAGAGTCGTGGATGAATTCATCGGCTTCCGGCGCGTAGCGAACGGCGTCTGATTCAGGGAAGGGGGAGAAAGAAAACAGATGATCACTCAGGCGACAGAAAGAGCGGTCACGCAGGCCGCGACGCCCAAACCGGCGACGGAGCGCAATAACAAGCCGCCGGAAAAATCTTTTGCGGAATTATTGGGCAGCCGGGCGGGAAAAACGCGCGAACCGGCGGCGCGGACAACGGAGAGTCCGGGAGAAAACGGAAAGCCGCCGGACGAGACGGCGGCGGAGGACGTTCAGGCGGCGGCGCGCCTGATTCCGATCATAGTTTTGCCGCCGGTCAGTTTGCAAGGGGAGGGGCCGGAGCAGGCGCTCGCCCTTCCGGCGGCGGGAGCGGCGGTTGCGCCGCTCCCGGCTGACCCGGCGGCGGCCGCTCCTGCGGCTGTAGCGCCCCTGCCGGCGCTGACTCCG
>JAIRRL010000090.1 GCA_031255985.1 Gracilibacteraceae bacterium | reverse complement strand
GAGGGCCGCGGGTCACTCCGGGTTTGCCGCCGGTTACGGCGCGGGAGCTGCCGGTCAGGCGGTTGATCAAAGAGGATTTGCCGATATTCGGAATACCCACGACCATGACCCGCGGCGGTTTGGGCCTGACGCCGCGCGCCCTGTCCTTTTCCCGCCGTTGCATGGTAATTTTTTCCAGTTCGGGCGCGATACGCCCCACCCCTTGCCCGGTGGCCGCGCTCACCGCCAAGACGGGATATTTCCCGCCCAGGCCCGCCGTCCAGTCCCGGAGACGGGCGGGATCGGCCAGATCCGCTTTGTTGAGGATGAGCAGGCAGGGCTTGCCCTGGAGCAGTTTTTGCAAATGAGCGCCGCGGCTGCTCGCCGGCGCGCGGGCGTCAGCCAGTTCCAGCGCCGCGTCCATCCATCCCAGCCGTTCCGTGATTTGACGGCTGGCTTTGGCCATATGGCCGGGGTACCACTGAATCATGTTTTACGCCTCAATAGCGGGACGCCGCTCTGAAGTCATCAGCTCGGAGCCAAAGATAAAAAGACCGGCGCTCCTAACGCCGGCCTCCCGCTTCCGGCGGCGTTTCAGCGCCGCTCGCGGATACGGGCCGCCTTGCCGGAAAGCCCGCGCAGGTAATACAGTTTGGCTCTGCGCACAATGCCCCGGCGCACCAGTTCCAGCCGGTCGATCCTGGGTGAGTGCAGCGGAAAGGTTCTTTCCACCCCGACGCCGTTGGTGACGCGGCGCACGGTAAAAGTTTCCCGCAGGCCCTCGCCCCGTCTTTTGATCACCACGCCCTCAAAGACCTGAATCCGCTCGCGCGAACCTTCGACGATTTTAACATGTACTTTCAGCGTGTCGCCGGACCGGAACACCGGTATATCTTTTTTCATCTGTTCTTCTTCAATCAGGCGGATATAATCCATAAAACTCCCCTCCTTCCCTTCGCAATGCGAATCTCATACATTCTAGCACAGCGCGGGCGGTTGCGCAAGCGGCAAATTTTCCGACTGGTAAAAATTTCCGTTTAGACCTGAAATTCGGCAATCGCCGAAAAACCTTCGGTTTCAAAGAGTTTGGCTGATGCTTGACATTTCGTTTGAATGGGTATATATTATTACGGAAAGTTAACTTTCCATCAAGAAGGGGGTGGTGGCGTGAAAAACCGCTTGGAGGAAATCCGAAAGGCGCGCGGGCAGCGCCAAGAAGAACTCGCTGACGCTTTGGAAGTGTCGCGGCAGACCATTGGGTCTTTGGAGAATGGCCGCTACAATCCGTCCATCCTCTTAGCGTTCAAGATTGCGAAATACTTTGGCACAACCATTGAGGACGTCTTTATCTATGAGGAGGAGGAAAGCCGCGAAGAACAATAAAGCCTATACCATATTGCCTATCCTTACGATTTGGCTTGGGTGACGGCAATCGAACAGTGTTCCTGTACTCAGATGGCTCTAAGAACTATATCGAAGAACCGTATGTCGCCATTTATAGTGTAAGCGGTAATGTCGCCGCGTTCTATGACATCTATGACGCGGCGGAGAATCAATAGGAGGGATACAGAAAAATGAATCGAATGAACCGGTTTTCTGTAATAGCCGTTGCCCTGCTGATATTGATCACATTAGCCGGGTGCGGATCTACCGCCAAAAACGACCAGGCGGAGGAGCA
The DNA here is from genome assembly GCA_031255985.1 of Gracilibacteraceae bacterium. Taxonomy (GTDB): domain Bacteria; phylum Bacillota; class Desulfitobacteriia; order Desulfitobacteriales; family Syntrophobotulaceae; genus JAIRRL01. The sequence continues at coordinate 1,944 of JAIRRL010000090.1, read as the reverse complement.
AGTATTGTCGCAAGAACGCGTTGATGAGATTCATGGCCTGTCTGTCCAACTTACTGGGTATCTGGCGGTTGGCGATATCGCCTCCGCCTCCGCCATGCTGGACGATACCATGAAGAAAGCCATGGACGGCAAATTGGCTGACACCTGGAGCGAACTCGTGAAATCCCTGGGCGCTTTCATCGAAACCGGCGGCTACACCGGAACCGTAGACCAAGGCTATGACATTCTCGAAATGACCTTGGCGTTTGAACAAGGGACCCTTATTCAACGTACTGTTTATGGCCGGGATAATCTGATCGCCGGCCTGTTTTTCCGAAACGGAAAAATTGAAGACCTAACCGGGGCGGCGCTTCCTGAAGGCGTCTCTGAAGTTGATGTAACAGTAGACTCAGGGGAAGGATACCCTTTGCCCGGCAAACTGACACTGCCCAAAGACGCAAAACCCCGGGCGGCAGTCATTCTGATTCATGGCTCCGGCCCCAACAACATGGATGAAGCGGTCGGCGCAAACGCTCCATTCTGTGACCTGGCTTACGGGCTGGCGGCCAAGGGTATAGCCGTGCTGCGCTATGACAAACGCACTTTGATCCACGGGGCCGCAATGGTAGCCAGCCATGGCGCAAGCGGGATCACCATTGATGAAGAAGTGGCTTTTGATGCCCTGGCAGCGGTGAAACTGCTGAGGCAGCGGGAGGAAATCAGCGGGTGCAAAGTATATTTGCTGGGACACAGTTTGGGTGGCGGTCTGCTCTCCTATATCAATTCCTTGGGCGCCGGCTGCGACGGATACATCATTATGGCAGGAACGCCGCGAAACATGTGGGAACTGAGCGCAGAGCAAAACCTGCTGCTTGCCGGTGATCTGGAGCAAAGCGGCGACGCCGCCAAGGCTGAAGAAGCGCGGCAATTTGTGGCAAGTGAACAGCAAAGAGCATCCGCGCTGGCCGAAATGAAAGATGGAGACACTCTTTTCGGAATACCAGCCGTCTACCTCCAGAAGCTGGAGCAAATTGACGCTATCGCTCTGCATTTGAAGGATGGGCTGCCCGTGCTGGTCTTGCAGGGTGAGAAAGACCGCCAAGTGACTATGAAGGATTTTGCCCTCTGGCAGGCCGCCCTGGCGGGAAGTCCTGCGGCGACGTTCATTTCCTACCCCGGCTTAAATCACCTGTTCGGCGCTTACGAGGGTGATCCTGCGCCATTTGCCCAACTGGTTGAAGTTGAATACTCCCAGGACACTCCAGTACCAGACGAAGTAATAAAAGACATTGCCGACTGGCTCAATCGCGCTGCTCGGTTATAGTCAGGAATTGAATTGGGTGTTGCCGGCGGAGGAACAAAACCTATGGAAAAGATTATCGTAATCGACACGGAAACAGTGACAGGCGCACGTGGCCTGCTCTCCGTTGGCGCGGTCGTTTTGGAGCGGGACGGCGACGCCGTCAAAACGCTTGATACGTATTTCGGATTCAGTGATGAATACGAATACGGATTTTACTATGCCCAGCAGGTTGCCTACGCGAGGCGCAACCGGGTCAAGAGAAAGCCGCGCTCTGAGATAGAGACGGAACTCGCCGGCATGGTTTGCCGCCATGACGTTCATACCGCTTTTGCCTACAACGCGAGCTTCGACAAAGCCGTCTCCGGGCGCTACCTGCCGTCGCTTGATTTCACCTGGCTTGACTTGATGGAGCCCGCCAGAAGGATTCTCGCCAGCGATGAACATTATCCGGCTTACAAGCGGCTCCACCCGCATACGGAGCTTACGTAAGGCGGCCTTCTGAAACGCGGCTACAGCGTGGAGTGCGTCGGGCGCTATCTGGGGCTGCCGCATGAAACGCACGTCGCCATCGAAGACGCGCTGATGGAAACGGAAATCGCCCTCCGGCTCGGTCTGTTCGACTGCGGGACGGTGTGTTGAGGAAGGGAGAATTGTAATACGCC
>JAIRRL010000077.1 GCA_031255985.1 Gracilibacteraceae bacterium | reverse complement strand
CTGGGCATTGTACGTGGTGTCCGGTACGGGAACGAGACTGATGCCGTTCAGTTTCGGGTTGAATTCCATCCCGCCGCCGATATTGTAAGCCGCCTTCGCCTGCTCTTGGTTCAGCAGCTTGCTTTTCAGCACCACGCCGTTGTCGTCATACCAGCCGGCTTCCTTGGCGTTCAAAGTGGGATAGGCTCCCACCACCTGCGTGGCCGGCATCCCGTCATATACCGCGTTAGAGGTGAAACGCACCTCGTCCACTTCCACCCCGCCGCCGATATCACGCTTCGCCATCTCGACTTCGACCGGACAGTGGCCGACTATATCGGGTTCGCTCGAATCTTTTGTATAGGAGCCGTCTTTTTTCAGATAAACCGTATCCGTGGTCATAGGATCCGTGTTGCCCGGATGAAGGGCCTCCACGTCTTTCTGATAGACCTGCAGCGCCGCCTCCGCTCCTGTGCGCGCCAAATACCGGGCCTGCTGCTGTCTTTGGTTTGAACTCAAAATCCGCATGTCCGTATCGCCGAGTACGGCCAGCGCCGCCGCCAATAAACTGCCGACTACTAAAATTATCATTATTGTCGGTATAATATTGCCCCGATTATCACGCCATAAGTTTCTCATTTGACCGCACCTCCGCATAAACAAGTTTTCTTTGAACCCATTCCGCCCTCTCCCGGCGGAACAATAATGAAAATTATTATGAAAACAATAAAATTATGTCAATATCTATACCGATACAATCTTATCATAATTAAAATGGTAAGGCAAGGGGTACGGGGAAATTTTCTCAGTTTTTTTTCAGCAAGCGCCGCGAAGCCGTATTTATCTGCCTTAACGCTATGGGATCCGTTCGTTTTTTCAAAAACGGAAATAAATAAACGGGTTGAAAGAGCCGTCCACCAGGTAAGCGGTGACCAGCAGGAGCAAAGCGGCGACCGCGCAGGGTTCCGCCACCGCTTTCAGGCGCCGGGCGGGCCGGGCGGCCCAGAGACGGGCCGGCAGGGGCGTGCAGCCGAAAACGGCAAGCAGGAGCGGTACGGCGTAACTGCGCAGATAGTAGAGGGATTCCGCCCCGGCCAGCGATTCCGCGCCCGCCCCGAACAGGCGGCCCGCGATCTCTAAGGCCGCCGCCGGCGCGGTCGCGTCAAAAAAAGCCCAGCTGATCAGAACGCACAGCGCCACCCAGGCGTGGGCGAGCGGTCGGGGCAGCCGCGGCAGCAAAGAGGCCAGCGCGTATTTTTCCAGCAGCAGCAGGGCGGCGAAATAAAGACCCCAGATGATGAAAGTCCAGCCCGCCCCATGCCAGAAGCCGGTCAAAAACCAGACCGTGACAATGTTGAAAATATGGCGCGCCGGCGCGACGCGGTTGCCGCCGAGGGGAATATAGACATAATCGCGGAACCAGCCGGAGAGGGATATATGCCAGCGCCGCCAGAATTCGGTGACGCTACGCGCTATGTAGGGATAATTGAAATTTTCCAAAAAATGGAATCCGAACATGCGGCCGAGGCCGATGGCCATGTCGCTGTAGCCGGAAAAATCAAAATATATATGGAAAGCGTAAGCGACCAGGTAGATCCAGGCAAAGAGCAGGCTTTTTTCCTCGCTGGTCTTGGCAAGATTCGCCAATTCGCCCAGGACGTTGGCAATCAGGACTTTCTTGCTCAGGCCGAGGACGAATCGGCGCGCTCCGAGGGCGAATTCCCGCGGGCTGTGGCGCCGGGCGGTCAGGTCGCGTTCCACGTCCACGTAACGGACGATGGGGCCGGCGATTAACTGGGGGAACAGCATCACGTACATGCAGAAAGCGGGAAGATTGCGCTGTACGGCGGCGCGCCCCCGGTAAAGATCAATCGTGTAGCTCAGTATCTGGAATGTATAGAAGCTTATGCCGATAGGCAAAGCGAGACGCAAAAGGGCGATGCCGGCCCCGGTGACGGTGTTGATGTTTTCCAGAAAAAAATCGGCGTATTTGAAAAACATCAGGCCGCCGAGACCGGCGACGATAGAAAGAATAAGGGCGGCCCGCGAGCCGGGCCGCCCGCGCCAGCGCTCAATCAGCAAGCCGCAGCCCCAGGCGGCGACAGCTTCCGCGCCCATCAGCAGCACGTAAACCGGTTCGCCCCAGGCGTAAAAAAACAAACTGGCGGCGAGCAGAATCACATTGCGCCAGCGAAGCGAACCGCCGGGCGCCGGTGTGATAAAATACAGCGTCAGCGTTATGGGCAGAAACCAATAGAGGAAAGTGAGGCTGGAAAAAAGCATTTATCCGGGGCCGGGCCGGGTGTAAAACACGCTCTTTTCGCCGGTGTTGTTCGCCGCCAGGCTGATAAAACTGGCGATCAGCGCTTCGGCGTATTCTTCGCTTGTCACTGTCAGCAGGACATAACTGCCGGAGTCAATGACGCTGCTTTCGTCCGGCGCGACGCAAATCCATTTGCCGGAGTCAAAACCCGCGGCGATCAAGGTTTTCACCTCGGCGGCCGCCGCCGGATCGTTGCATTTGACCAGGGCGATCTCGTGGGCGTTAGTCAGAAGGGCGGCGTTGGAAGCGTAAGCGTCCGTGACATAGGTTTCAAACTGTTCCGGCGTCAGTCCCAGCATACCCTGGCAATCCTCCGTCGTTACCGGCGCCTCAAAAGACGGCGGCGGCTCCGCCGCCAGCAGCTCGCCGGCGCCCGCGATCACGGCGGTGAGGATTTCGGACGTCTCTCCCGTCAAACTCTCCGCGGGCGGTTCGACCGCGGGGGCGGGAGGCGTCGCGCCCCCGCCGCAGGCGGCCAGAGCGCAAAGCAGCAGCGCGATTGCGGCCGGGAAAATAATTTTTCTCATGACCAAATCCACTCCTTTCCTGAAAAGCCATATTTTGTTTCAGAACTTTGGGGCATAACCATAGCTTCCGGGCGTATTTCAAAGTATAGCAGAAAGCCGGGTGAAAGGCCAGAATTATTTGCGCGGCGCCGGCCGGCCCGCTAAAAACAGAACCAGGGCGGCGGCGGCCGCGGTCTGGCCCGCCAGTGGCGCGAGCCAGACCCAGCCGCCGCTTTGGAGGGCCGGGATCACGCCCAGCGGCAGCAAGGGGATGAGGAGAGGGGAGGGGAGGGGCAAATTCCATAAGCCGCCGCCTAAAGTCATGTTGAGCAGAAACCAGGGGATAAACAGCCAGACCGCCCAGGCTCTTTTTCCCGTCAGGGCGGGCAGGCAGCCGAGGGCGGCGGCGTAAAGGGCGAGCAAAAACAAAGCCGCCGCCGTCGGGGGCGGGACGGCGATGTGGAAAAACAAGCGCAGCCCGCAAATATACAAAGCGGTGAGCAGCAGCCAGCAAGTCCAGAGCGCCAGGGCGAACGCCGCGCCGGCGCGAGCCCTCGCCCGGCCGCCGTACAGGGCTAAGCGGCGGTTATCCGGGCCGGGCGCCGTCTGCGCCGCCTGTAAAAACGCGAACAGCAGAAACAGGGCCGGCGCGCCGACGACGGGCGGGGCGGAAAACGCTTGCGGCGCGGCGGCCGGGCCGTCGTAAACGACGGTGAGTATAGGTTCGGTTACGGCCGGCGGCGCGGGCGGGCGGGCGGATAGGCCGTGGGCGAGCGATTCCTCCCGCCGGATGATCTCGGCCCGCAGCATCAGGGCTTCCACCGCCAGGAATTCTCTGATCATGGAGACGTCGCTCACGCCCGGGGCCGGATACAGTACGACCGCGCCGCCGCGCCCGTCCGCGACGAGTTCGTCAAAGGCGGCGGTGACGACGGCCAGTCCCTGAACGTCGTGAGCGGCGAATATTTCTTCCCGCGCCGCCAGAGGCGATACTTTGGTCAGGCGCAGTTCCGGTATTTGCTCCAGGGCGAGGACATAGCGCCGGGCCAGTTCCCCCTCGCTTTCGGCGGCGAGGGCCAAACTCAGTTCCGGTTTTTTTTCGCTTAAAGCCGCGGAACTGATTTCGCCCAGGGCAAGCTGGCAGACGATCAGCAAAACAAACAGCGGCCACTGGCGGCCGGCGACGCGGAGATAAAGGCTGAACAGGCCGCTCATAGCCGCGACCAGCCCAGCCAGGTGACGGAAGCGCCGAGAAGAGCCGGGGCCGCGCAGGCTAGGAGAGAGAGGGGCGGGGGAGCTTGGCCGCCCAGAGTCCACTCGGCCAGCAGATGGGCAAGCCAGGCGGGGTTTAAGGCGCGGAAGCCGGCGTCCATCAGGTGTATGGGATAAAAACCGCCGCCGGCAAAGAGGGCGAAAAGCAGGAGGGCGAAAGCGCCGAGGGCGGCGCGGGCCGCGGCGGCGTCCGCCGCCGTTTCCGCCGGCCGGAATACGGTGAATACCGTGCAGATAAAAAGGATGATCAGCGTCAGAACAGAGGCGGACAGGAGCAGCCGCGGCCCCGAATAGGGAATATTCCAGGCGGCGAGCAGCGGCAGGGCGGCCAAGGAGAAAATCAGGGCCGCGCTCAGAGCCAGCAAGGCTTTCGCGGCGCAAATATGGGCGGCGCGAAAGCCGCGCGCCGCCAGGCGGCGGAAATAGCCGCCGGCAAGCTGCCGGGCGGTCAAAGCCGCGATGGCGGCGGCCGTGAAAGCGGCGATCAGAAACAGGAGCAGCGCCGCGAGCTGGAGATGGTAAGGCTCCGCCGCCGAAACCACGTTGACGTTGCGGGCGCGGAGCAGGGCTTCCTGCAGCATGGACAGGTCAAAGGCCCGCGCCGCTTGGTAAAGGGACTGCCGGTCGCCGTAAAGCGGCCGGAGGCCGTCATAAAAAGCCAGCGCTGTTTCCTGCAGCCGGTTCATGGTTTTTACATATTCCGTGGTCACGTTCAGGCTGATAGCCCCTATGTAGGGGTCGCGCGCCCTGAGCGTGATTTCCGCCCGGCCGCGGTAAATCAGCGCGTCGATCATCCCGGCGGGCATCGTCACGCAGACGGCGGCGTCGCCGGCGTTCAGCAGCGCCTCGGCTTCCGCCTCGTCCACGACATATAGTTTATCCACCATTTCCAGGCCGGATACCATCCCGGCCAGCATTTCCGCCATATCGGCGCTGTCGTGGTTGACCAGAGCGATGGAGATTTTGGGCGGGTCGCCGCTGAGCGCCAGCTCCGGCGGCAGTGAGAGGAAAAAAGCGGCGGCGCACAGGATGAAGCCGCCGGCCAAAAGCAGTAAAGCGCCGCCGAGTAAACGGAGATCCAGCAAAAAAATCCGTAAAACCCTCAAATCGGCCTCCGGTTCGCGTCCGGCAGCGTCAGCGCGGTCTCGCATAAATCTGTAAAATCTTCCCATACATGGGAAACCAGAATCAGGGCGGCGCCGGCCTGTTTTTTCTCCAGGATGATCTTCTTGACGGAAGCGTAGGATTCCTGATCCAGGCCGCTGAAAGCCTCGTCCAGCAGCAACAGTTCCGGTTCGGGCAGCAGGGCGGCCGCGATAGCCGTACGGGCGCGCATACCGGTGCTGCAGCGCGAAAAAGGTTTGCGCCAGAAGGAGAGAATATCGCATTGCTCGGCGCAGGCCAGTACGCGCTGCTTGGCCGCTTGCCCGGTCAGGCCGCATAAAGCCGCTTCCAGGCGCAAATTGTCGCGGCAGGAAAGAGCGTTTTGAAACCCGTCCAGCTGCATGACGTAGCCCAGGCGGCCGGCGCGGTTGAATTCTCCCGCGTCCGGTTTGACGAGACCGGCGATCATATCAAGCAAAGTCGTTTTGCCGCAGCCGTTGCGCCCGTAAACGCCCAGGCCTTCGCCCCGGCCCAAGGAAAAAGAAACCGGCTCGAACAAAGGCGCTTGCCGGATTTTCTGTAAGCGGCTGACCGTTAAAATATTTTCCATTCAGGCCGTATGGGAAGAGGACGAATGGGCGCCGGCGGAAACGGCGCGGATATGATCCGCTATTTTCGCGTCCTCTCCTTTAATATGGCGCACCAACCAGCGGACAATCACGGAAAAAACCTTGTCGCTCAATTCTTCCGCCGATTCGCCCGCCTGGGACTCGGCGATAAGCGTGGTCACCGTCGCTTTAAAATTGTCATGCGCTTTCTTGTGCAAGGCGTATCCGGGGAAAGCGTACTGCTTCTGCAATTTTTCCTCGTCGGCAAAATGCTGAATCGTATAAGCGGCGAGAAAATTCAGCGCCTCGCCCAGCACGGCCGTACTCTGCCCCTTGGCGCAGGCGTCGACCAAAGCGCTGGTCAGGCGGAACAATTGCTTATGCTGAGCGTCTATTTGCGGGTGCCCGGTTTCCAGATCGGCGCTCCAGGCCAGCCCGTGCGACCAGTCGAATTCTCCGCTCGCGCCGCCGGCGCTGTCGCCGCCGCTGCTGTCGCCGACCTCGATTTCAAGGCCGGGGGTCAAATACTTGCGCAATTTGCTCAGCAGTTCCTCGAAATCAATGGGTTTTTCCACCCAATCATCCATTCCGGCCTGCAAATATTTATCCGTGTCGTCGCCGCGGACGTCCGTCATCGCCACGATCGGCGTCAGGGCGGCCCGGGGCGAATTCTGCATGGCGCGAATCCGGTGCGCGGCCTCATAGCCGCTCATTTCCGGCATCTGGATGTCCAGCAAAATCAAATCATAGCGTTCGGGAGCGGAGGCGAAGAGGCGCACGGCTTCCGCTCCGTTTTCCGCGCAGTCTACGTTCACTTCCAGCGGCTCAAGCAGCGCCAGCACTATCTCCCGGTTGATGGCCACGTCTTCCGCCAGTAAAATATTGTACCCCCGGAAACTCTCGCCCGGATTCAGGCCGCCGGGCGCGCAACGCTGGAGCCGCGTTATGAACGCGTAGGCCGCGCCGCCGTCCGTTTGGGTGACGGCCCGCATCCGGCCGCCCATCATTTCCACTATCCGCTCGGCGACGGCTATTCCCACCCCCGCGCCGCCGTACCGGCGCGTTCGCCGGTCGTCCTCCCGCCGGAAAACATCGGCGGAATTTTCCTGTTCTTGCGGGTAAGGGCAGACGCCGCCTATTTTTACTTTTAGCGAGCAGGACAGATCATCTTCCCGCGCCAGTCGCGCTTCCAGACGGAAGGAGCCGCCCTCCGGCGTGGATTTGACGACATTGGCCAGCAAGGTGACGATGACCTGGGTCAGGCGCAATTCGTCGCCGATAAGTATATCCGGGATGTCGTCGTCGATTCGCAGGATAAAATTCTGGCGCTTGGCCCGCGCGAGCGGCTGAAACTCATCCGCGCACCGCCGCAGCATATCGGCAAAATCAAATTCCTCGTTTGCCAGCTCCAGCTTGCCCGATTCGATTTTCGCCATATCAAGGATATCGTTAATTACCCCCAGCATTTGCGCCGCCGCGTCGTCAATCCCGCGCAGGCAGTCGTCCTTGCCCCGCGGATCGTCCGTGTCTTGGGCGGCGCCGCTCATGCCCATTATGGCGTTCATCGGAGCGCGCAGCTCATGACTGAGTCCGGCCAGGAAAAACCCCAGATCCTGGCTGCGGGAGACGAGATCTTCCCGCTCCGCACGTTCGCGGCGGCTTTCGCTGCGGCCGCAGACAAAGTACAACAGAGCGGAAAGAGGAAGCAACAGGATAAGCGTCGCCAGCCGGGGAGAATCGGCGGGCGCGCCGCCGGGCAGAAGCGGCGCCGCCAAAGCCAGAAAAGCCGTAAACAAGCCGCCGGCCAGCAGCAGAACGAGCAAAGCTCTTTTGTTGGCGTACAAAAGACTGATGCAGCATATGATAATATAAGAGGCGGTGAAGTCGGAAAAACCGCGCAGCGTGAAGCCGGTCAGCCCGTAAATCGCCAGCAGGAGCAGCGGGGCAAAGAGCGCCGCCGTATTCGGCTGTTTGGCCTGACTCAAAACAAAGACGGCAGCCGCCCCGATCAGGCCGGTCATGATCGCCATGACGGCCTGCCAGAGTTCGCCTGCCACAACGGAAGCGATCGCGCGATAAACGGCAAAAAACAGGGAAACAAGCAGCGCCGCCGTGTTGGCCGCGCTTAACGCGCGATTGCCAAGCTTCATTTTTCGACCTCTTTCCTTACCATATAAAAATAAGAAAACAAAAAGATCGCCGGAGTCAACCCCGTGCTTTCCGCCGGATCACCGCCGGCAGTCCGGCGCGGCAAATAAGCCGCCGGTTGACGATAGTATTGATTATACCACATTTTTTCCGAAAAAAACCAAAGCCTGAAAATAATTATTTAATCGGTATGGAACACCTTAGCCGGTATGTCTTAATTGGGACGCTCCGGCCAAACAAAGCGCCTTGATTGGGCGGCGCTCTACGAATGAATCTCCATAAGGCGTCTGAGTTTGCTTCTGACCCGGTGCAGACGGACGTTGAGATTATTCAGGGTGATGTCCAGAACGACGGCGATGTCCGCCGAGTCCCAATCGAGATAATATTTCAGGATAATCAGCTCCCGCTCTTCGGGCTTAAGCTGATTGAGCGCCCGCGTCACCATATCCCTGTCCAGCAGGTCGTCGTGATTGGAGCCGCGATCGACGGCGGCGACGGCGATGTTATCCACGGACACTTCCCGGTTGCGCCGGTAATACTCATAGCATTGATTGACGGCTATTCTGCTGACCCAAGGCCGGAATTTCGACAGATCCCGCAGTTGGGCGAGCGATTGAAAGGCTTTGAAAAAAACCTCCTGCACGATATCTTCGCGCCGCCATTTGTCTTTTTCGATTGTGTTCACGACCTTTTGCACGTAGCGGATATTTTCTCTGTAGAGCTTTTCCGCTAAATCTTTTGAAACCAATAAAATCAGCCCCTGATTAGTTGATTTATCTCCTTAAAAAACACGTGGAGATAATGTAATTAAGAAAAAACCCGAATTTCACCCCTAAACCCGTAAAATCACCCTCTTTTTTCTGTATATATTGCGTTTAAAACTTAATTAACTGTTATTTCTTCACAAAAAATAAAAACCCTGCTTAGGGTTTTAGAAAAAATAAATTTTTTTGAACAAAGGAAATATTCAAGCCAATAAGGCGGTGAAACTCAGGTTTTCCGCGCCGCCGCCCGCGCCCCCAGGGCGTAAACGCCGCCCATGAGCAAACAGAAAGAGGTCATCAGCTGCAAATGGTAAAAAATTCCAGCCATAAAATTGTAAAGCAAGACCGACGGCAGCACGCTCACATAGGCGGCAAGGAAAATTTGCGCGCCCGTGAAAGGACGGCCGCGTTCCACCGGCGCCACCGTAAACGCCGCCGCCGCCGCTTTTTTCCGGCCGAGCGGCCGGCCGCGCAAAAGACGCAAAGCGACGGTCAAAGGCAGGAGGAACACGGCCAGATAAGCCGCCAGGCCGATAAAACCGTAGCGCCGGGTGTAAAGGGCGTATTCGTTATCCACCAAAGTCGTCATCGCCGTTTTTTGGGTGCCCCAGCCAAAGACCGGCGAATCCCATATGCTGCCAATCGCCGTGTTCCAGCGGGCCAAATGGCCTTGCAGCGATGTGCTGTTGGAAAAATCCAGCCCTTCCGCCACCCGGCTTAAAAAGTCCGCGGACGAGGTGAAGAACAGGATCAAAGTGAGCAGGAAAAGCGCCAGTATTTTTAGGGTTACGCGCCGGTTTCTTTGAAAATGCGTCCAGGCCCAGGCGCTCGTGAGAGCAAAAAGAATCGCTATCCCCATGAGGGCCGTGCGGGAAATCGTCAGGTATTCGAGTTTGATCACCAGGCCGATGGCCGCCAGGAGCAGCAGGGGGAATTTCCCTTTATCGTCGGCAAAATAGTAGTGCGTGACAAGCAGGGCCAGCGCGAGTACGGTAAAAAGGCCGAATACGTTCGGATTGTCAAAAGCGCCGAGGATCCGGGCCGGGTTGCCGAGGATCAGATGTTCCCAGTGCGCCTGATTGAAAAAGGGCGCGAGCCAGGCGTCAAGCCCCAGCAAGTTCCAATGCTGGCCCCAGCCGAAAACAAGGAGAAGCGCCAGGGCGAAGGAGGCCGTCAGGCGCAGGAAAAGGCGGTCGGCCGCCGTCAACTCAATCGAGCAGACAAGGGTGATGATGAGAAAATATTTGAAGTACATGACGAGTTCCATCGCGTCCCGCCGCGTGTAGGCCGCGTCCAGGAAGATGACCGCGTAAAGATTGGATACGGCGTAAGACGCGACCAGCGCGGCAAAAAGACGGCCGGCCGTCGCGCGCAGCCACTCCCGGCCGGGCGGCGGTTCCGGCCGCTCCCGGCGGCGCAGGGCGTCCAGGACGAAGCGGGCCGCGTAAAGCCCAAAACCGCTGAAAAGGACAAACTCGTCCAGGCGCAGGCTGGGCAAAGCCGGATGCAAGGAAAAAGCCGGCAGGAGCATGGCGGACAGAATCACCGTCAGCAGCAGGAAAATCCGCGTTTCGTTTTTATAATAGGAACACCAGAACATAGTTCTTTAATTCTCCAGGGAGGCGCGCGCGGCGGCGGCGATATAATCGAGCAGCGCCGGCGTCAGTTCCGGATAGCAGGGGATGGCCAGAGTTTCGCGGCAAGCCTGTTCCGCCCGCGGCAGATCCCCGTCCCGGTAGCCTAAATGCGCGAACGCCTTTTGTCTGTGCAAAGGCAGGGGATAGTAAACGGCGCTCGCCACGCCGCGCGCGCGCAGCCCGGCCGCGAGACGGTCCCGTTCCGGCGTTCGCAGCGTGTACAAATGATAAACCGGCTCGCCGCCGGGATTCACTCCCGGCAAGGTCAGCTTTCCGGCGGCGGCCAAATCGGCGAACGCCTCCGAGTAAAAAGCCGCCGCCCGCCGCCGGGCTTCGTTCCATTCCGGCAACCGGCGCAATTTCACCCGCAGCACGGCCGCCTGAATTTCATCCAGGCGGCTGTTATAGCCGATCTTGTCGTGATAATACTTCACCCGGCCGCCGTGAAAGCGCAAAACGCGCAGTTCGGCGGCCAAATCCGCGTCGTCGGTCACGACCATGCCCCCGTCCCCGTAGGCGCCGAGGTTTTTGGTCGGGAAAAAACTGAAAGCGCCGGCCCGTCCCCAGGCCCCGGCCCGTTTGCCGGCCCAGGTCGCGCCGATAGCTTGGGCCGCGTCCTCCAGCACCGGAATTCCGCGGGCGGCCGCTATGGCCCCCAATTGCTCCATATCCGGCATCTGGCCGAAAATATGCACGGCGACAATCGCTTTTGTCCGCGGCGTACAGCGGCGCTCCAGCTCGGCCAAATCCATATTGAGCGTCGCCGGGTCAATATCGGCGAACACAGGCGTCGCCCCCAGGGCGGCGATTGTTTCCGCCGTGGCGAAAAAGGTGAACGGCGTCGTTATTACCTCGTCTCCCGCCCCAACGCCCAGAGCGCGGAGCGTCAGCAGGAGGGCGTCCGTGCCGCTGGCCAGGCCGACGGCGTTAGCCGCGCCGCAAAAAGCGGCGATTTCCCGCTCCAGCGCTTCGCCTTCCGGGCCAAAAATGAAGCGGCCGGAACGGATTACCCCCAGCACGGCTTCGTCTATCTCTGTTTTTATGCTCTCATATTGAGCTTTTAAATCCAAAAGCGGAATATTGATCATGGCTGTTCGTCCGGTTCCACCGCCCGCCAGGCCCGCGCCGGAACGCCGAGGGTTATTTTAGCCGCTTCCGTGTCCTTGGTCACCACGGCCCCGGCCGCGATAAAACTCTCTTCCCGGACTTCAATTCCCGGCAGGAGTACGGCGCCGCCGCCTACCCGCGCCCGGCGGCGAATGGTCGCGCCTTTGACGAGCGCGAAGCGTTTTTCCCCGCGCCCCATGGAATTGTCGTTTGTGCTGACTACCATCGGGGCGATAAAAACCTCGTCCTCGATCATCATATGGGCGGTGATATAAGCGCCGGACTGGATTTTCACCTTCCGGCCGATAGTCACGTCGTTTTCCACCAGACAGCCGCTGCCAATTACGGTAAATGATCCCACGGAACAATCTTCGCGCACCAAAGCCCCGTCGCCGAGGAAAACATTGTCCGCCAGAGTCGTCCCCGCATAGACCACGGCGCCGGCGCCGACGACGCAATCCCGTCCCAGACTGAGCGGCGGCCACTCCGCCCGCCGCGGCGCCGTACTGGCGGCCGCCGCGACGGGCGGCCGCCCCAGAACGGCGCCGGCTTCGATCACGGCG
>JAIRRL010000045.1 GCA_031255985.1 Gracilibacteraceae bacterium | reverse complement strand
CGGAGGTCAAAGAGTGCCTGCGGCAGGCCGGCGATCAGATTCAGGAGATGGCCCGCATGGTGGAGTATTCCCTGACCGTGGCCAGGGCGCATGAGAGCCGCTGGCGAAAAGAGCCGCTGGATTTCGCCGCGCTGCTCCGTTCCAGCGCCGAGACCTGCCAAATGCTCAACGCCGGCGCCGGCGCCGTTTTGACGCTCCGCCTCCCGCGCGTCGCGCCCATGATTCAGGGCGACAGCGATATGCTGGGTCGCGCCGTCCAAAACCTCTTGGACAACGCCTTCCGGCACACCAAGGACGGCGAAATCGTCTTGTCCCTTGAGCGCGCCGGCAGCCGTCTGGTCATGACAGTCGCCGATACGGGCGAGGGCATTGACCCGGAACTCCTGCCGCGCGTGTTTGAGCGCGGCGTGTCCGGGGATGCCGGAACAGGTTACGGCCTGGCGATTTGCAAAGCCGTGGCGGAAAGCCACGGCGGGGAGATTGGCATTGAGAGCGAACCTGGCAAAGGTACGGCGGTGCGCTTTTCCGTGCCTGTTTGGAGGGAGACGGCGCTATGAGCGGAACCATTCTGCTGGTGGAGGACAACGAGCTGATCCAGGCCAACAACAAAGCCATGCTGAGCCGGAACGGCTACGATGTGCGCCTGGCCATGACTTTGGCTGAAGCGCGGCGGGAGCTGGAGCGGGAACTCCCCGGCGTCGTCGTGCTGGACATCACCTTGCCCGACGGCAACGGACTTGATTTCCTGCGGGAATTGCGCCAATCCTCGCAAATCCCCGTGCTGCTCCTGACTGCCTGGAACACGGATAAATCCGTCGCTACAGGTTTGGACGCTGGCGGGGACGACTACCTGGCCAAGCCGTACAAGGCGGAGGAATTCCGGGCGCGGGTGGACGCCCTCATGCGCCGGGCCGGGCGCGTCCCGGCCAAAGTCGCCTGCGGCGGGCTGGTTCTCGACATCAACGCCAGGGTGGCGACGTACGGCGGCAAAGATCTGCTGCTCACGCAAAAGGAGTTTGGCCTGCTGCTCTCTTTTGTCCAGAACAAAGAGCGTTTTCTCAGCACGGAGTTTCTCTTTGAAACGGTGTGGCGCGCCCCTGTGACCGGCGAAAACGGCGCGGTGCGGAAAACCGTCAGCAGCCTGCGCGGCAAAATCAAAGGCTGCGATTGGGTCATCGCCTGGTCAAAAGGCGAAGGGTACTGTTTTGAATTGATGTAATCCATTTTTTCCCAAAAAAGTCAGGGCAGGTGTCGTAATTATCCGACAGTTGCCCCTTTTTTCTTTGCCCTGGTGTATTATAGCCCTGAGTATAAGGTCGTCGGATCAATATCCAAATTTTAGGAGGTGCTTTACATTGAATTTAAGCAAAAAAATTCGGCTTGCTTTGGCGATTACCGCGATCATGTGTCTGTTATGCGCGTGTTCTGTTCAGCAAGATTCTCCGCCGTCCGGCCAACAGGCGGATATGGGTATTGATAATACGGAAACCGGAATCGGGGTCATGATACAGGATTATGAGGACGGCAATACCGCCGAAATCCTGATGATACAGTACGACGGCCAGCAGGACGCGTTCGAGGAATACAACTGGACAAACCCGGAGATAGAAGCGGTCAATAATATGATCGAAGCGGGGCCGCTGCGAATGTACAATGATTTTTTGAACGGCGATTACAGCGATGATTTAGCCGCCGTTGACATCCGCTCATATCCTTTTGCGGACGACGATCTCGTGCAAATCGTGACAAGCTGCGTTGGTTTGCGTTTGCCGGAGACAAGCCCTGACCGGTATACCAAGCTGTGGAGTTATTGCTTCAGCAAGACGGAAAACCGGGTTATAGATCTGGATGAAATGCTGGAGAAAGAATCGTTCACAAGACAGGAGATTTCCGATGCGTTCAGTGAACTCTACAGGCCGGACTTCGACGATGAACGTCTTATTGGAGCGGAAGTTACAGGATTTCTGATCAATAACCTTCCGTCGGGATCTGTTACAAATTTCTTGCTTGAGGTTATGGTGGAAATGGAATCTGGCTCCTATAAGAGCTTCTATATGTACACGCCTGCAGAGAACGCGGTAAGGAATATGCCCAGTTTTCGCCTTTTTGATCCGGAAGAGTGGGATATGGTAAAAATGGCTCAGCCACTGGCATATGAGCGGGAAGACGTGTCTCAGCCGGATTATTTCGATTATGAATATGAACTGGTTGCGGATACGACGGGTTTTGACGAACATTTTCCCGGCGAATACTTACTTGACGGCGTTCTGTATGTCCGGCTGCTGATCTTTCCGCCCCTTGCGGCTGAAGCGTATGGCGAAGAAGAGGTGGAGGCCCGGATAAAAGAGCTTGCGGATTCTGAGATTCGCGTAGAATCCATAGCGCTTTCGGACGAACAGTCCACGCGGCTGACTTATCCGGCGTGGCTAGTTGAGTATGAAACAGGCGCTAACGAGGATACCCGTTATTGCAAGGTTTTATATTTCCAGACAGACGGGGCTGAATGTTATGCCCTGGCGAGTATTCCCGTTGATTATAAGAGCGAGTATCAGGCGGTTTTAGAGCAAACGCTGGAGAGCGTCGTTCTGGTTGCCGCCGAGTGAGCCGGCGGGATCGCGTTTTCCTTGCCGCTCCCAGCGGGTTGAGAGAGGATGGAGAAATACGTCATATGAGGTTAATATCATGTTGAAAAAAATCTTATCCGCTTTGATAACGCTAACCCTGACAGCGCTGCTCGTATCATGCGCCGGCGGCGATCAAACGCAGCCGCAAGCGCAACCGCAAACACAAACACAAACACAAACGCAAACACAAACGCAAACGCAAACGCCGGCCAATGTACCCGATTACAATCTGGGTGAACGTATTTTATCGCATGAGTATTACTACTTGAATGGCGATGAAGATGAAGTCAGTCTTTTTTTCTGGGAGGACGGCACGGTTAATGTTACTTTTCCTGATGAAACGAAGGTGGAATATGATTTCACTTTTGAAGGCGGCAATATAAATTTAATTGAAGACGGGGAGGTCGTGTCAGAGTTTGCGTTCATCGACCCCTTTCACCTGGAATCCTCCGACGGAGAGCAATATGTAGCCTCCTATTTGCTGTCGCTAATGGATGTTGTTTTTATAGGCAAGTTTTACTACCTGAACGGCGATGTAGATGAAGTGAGTCTCTATTTTTATTCAGACCGCAGAGCTGATATTGATTATCCCGACGAAACGACTGAGGAATATGATTTCGTTTTTGAAGACGGCAAAATAAAGTTAATTGAAGACGGGGACATCGCGTCCGAGTGGACAGTCGTCGACTCGTATACATTGGAATCCGCCGGGGGAGACCGATATGTCATGCCGCGCTATATAGAGGAATCGGCAAGCAACGGTCAAACACAGGCGCAGAGTTCAACCACTATAAGCGGGGACTATTATTTTAAGGGCGACGCGGATTCCGACCGGTTGCAATTCGCCGCAGACGGGAAAGTAACTCATTATTCCCCGTACGGAGATATTGTTACCTATGACTATGAGTATGACGGGTTTAAGGTAATCGTCTACGGCTCATTGTTTAACTACAATCCTTATGTGCTTATGATATATGTTGACGAGAACGCGCTGCTGGATCCTAACGACGACTATTTTGTCCGCGCCGCGAATTAGCTGAGGCGGCGGCAAACAGCGGGTAAAGCGCGCGGCGCGACATGTAAACGGTAAAATCAACCGGAGGGCCGTATTAGGGTTTGCCCACCCTAATACGGCCCTCTTGCCGAAAATTTTAACTTCGCGCATTTTTCCAAAATAACCGCGCCCGTTTGCCGTTTTAACGCCGGCGTGTTATAATACGGCCTGATGGTTTTCGGCGTTTTTTCATTCGTTGTTCATATTATATTCACTTTATCATGTTAATATATTTGTAATTAAACATTGTAAGGAGGTTTTACCATGTCGAAAAAAGTCTTAGTGATTATCGCTCTTCTTCTCGGCGTCGCTATCGGTTTGAGCGGCGGTTTGCTCTTGCCGAAAGGCGACGGCGCGCTTTCCGCCGAACCCGAATCCCCGGCCGCGCCGGCGGGCGAGATCGTAGCCGCCCCGGCGGCCGCGGTTTCCGGTCCGGCGCTGACCGTGACGGAGATAGCCGCGAAAAACGCCGCGGCCATAGTGGAAATAAATACTGAAACCATGACGATGGGCGGCTGGATCGGCCAATATATTTCCGAAGGGGCCGGCAGCGGCGTCATCGTCTCCGCGGACGGCTATATAGCCACGAATAACCATGTCGTCGCCAACGCCCGCAAAATCACGGTGCATCTAAGCGACGGCCAGACCCACGAAGCGACGCTCATCAGCACGGATCAAAACACGGATCTCGCGGTGCTGAAAATTGACGCCGCCAACCTGACCCCGGTTGTATTCGGCGATTCCAGTCAATTGCAGGTCGGCGATCTCGCCGTGGTGATCGGCAATCCGCTCGGCCAATTGGGCGGCACCGTCACCAGCGGCATCATCAGCGCCCTCGACCGTTCCATCACCTTGGAAAATCAGACCATGCGCCTGCTGCAAACGGACGCGGCTGTTAATCCCGGCAATTCCGGCGGCGGCCTCTTTAACTCCCGCGGCGATCTGGTCGGCATCGTAGTGGCCAAGTCGGCCGGCTCCGGCGTCGAGGGCCTGGGCTTTGCCATCCCGGTTAACGAGGCCAAGCCGGTTCTGGAAAGCCTCATGAACTACGGCTATGTCAAGGGCCGGGTTTACCTGGGACTCAACCTGGCTGAGGTCAGCCCCTTCACCATGCAGTTCCAAAACGCGGAACCGGGTCTTTACGTCGCCGCGGTCGTAGCGAACTCGCCGGCGGATCAGGCCGGCTTTAAACCCAATGACCGCATCGTCCGGGCCGGCGACGCCGAAATCAACGATTACGCCGATCTGCAGGCTTTCCTGCGCGATCACGCGGTGGGCGATGAAGTCACGTTCCGGGTAAGCCGCGACGGCAGGGAAACCACGCTGCGGGCCGTCCTGGGCGAATACGCGCCCGAACCGCGGAATAACGCCTGAACCCCCGTGTATCATCTGCTCGTCGTAGATGACGAACCCGGAATACGGGAAATAATTCGCAAATACGCGGAATTTGAGGGGCATACGGCGACGGAGTGCGCCAATGGGATGGAGGCCGTGAAATTGTGCCGGCGCGAGACCTTCGACCTCATCATCCTGGATATAATGATGCCCGAATTGGATGGATTTTCCACTTGCAAGGAAATTCGCAAGGTCTGTCAGACCCCGGTGCTGATGCTGTCGGCCCGCGGCGAGGAATATGATAAAATTCACGGGTTTGAGCTGGGAATCGACGATTATGTGGTCAAACCTTTTTCGCCCAGAGAATTGATGATGCGCGTACAAGCGATCATGAACCGCAGCCAGCCGGCCGCCAGGGAAGTTTTGTCCTTTCCGGGCGTACTCGTGGACGTCGGCGCCCGCCTGCTTTATGTGGACGGCGGCAAGATTGAGATGTCGCCGAAAGAGTTTGATCTGCTGTATTATATGGCGCGCAACAACGGCATAGCCCTGACCAGGGAAAACTTGCTCCGGGAGGTTTGGGGCTATGATTTTTTCGGGGACGACCGCACTTTGGACACGCATATAAAACTGCTGCGCCGGAGCCTGGGCCCTTACAGCAGCTATATTGTGACCCTCAGAGGGGTGGGATACAGGTTTGAAACTTGATAAAATGAGCATCAAATGGCGGCTGTTTGTTTATCTGGCCGCCTTTGTCCTCGCCTTGCTCGCCATCCTCTGGCTGTCGCAAACGGTATTACTTGACAAATTTTACAAATCCATCAAAACCAAAGCGGTCAAAAGCGCCGCCGCCGCCGTGGCGCGCGGATTAAGCTCGGCTCTGGACACGGAGGAATTGATGATGATGCTGGATCGGGCGGCCAGGGACGCGGACGCTTGTATTCGCGTGGTCAACGGGTTGGGACTGACTCTGTATTCGGTGGAAACCACTGTGGACTGCACCATTCACAAGATGCCGCCGGCGGCTTTAATGCGCTATTTTCTCCTGGCGGAGCGGCATGGCGGCGACGCGCTGGATTTTTTTGAGCGTTATCCGGCCTACAATATAAACATAGGGGAGCGCGGGAATGTCATGATCAGACCTTCCGGCCGCGCCAGTCAGAATATGATCGCCGCCCAAACCGCCGTCCTGGCCGACGGGACGCAGGCGCTCATTTTACTGGATTCCGCCGTTACTCCCGTTGACGCGACCGTACATACTCTCCGCGTCCAACTGCTTAATATCACCGTCGTGCTGCTCCTGCTCGCCGTCTTGCTGGCTGTGTATCTCTCCCGCAAAATTTCCGCGCCCATCATCCGCCTGAACGCCGGCGCCCATGAATTAGCCAGAGGTAATTATGAGACGCGTTTCGACGGGCGGGGCTACCGGGAGATCGCCGAGCTTTCCGACACTTTGAATCACACGGCGGCGGAACTGGCCAAAGCGGAGAATCTGCGGCGCGAGCTGATTGCCAATGTTTCCCATGACCTGCGGACGCCGCTGACGATGATAAAAGGGTACGGCGAGGTCATGCGCGACCTGCCCGGTGAAAACACCGCCGCCAACGTCCAGGTCATCATTGACGAGACGGAAAGGCTGTCCCGCCTTGTCAGCGATTTGCTCGATCTGTCCCGCCTGCAGGCGGGCGTTCAGGAAATCACGCCCGTGAACTTTAATCTGACGCAAAATATGCGCCGCACACTGGAACGGTTTGCCAAACTGACGGAGCAAAGCGGCTATAATATCAATTTTACCGCGGCGGCGGAAGTATTTGTTTGCGCGGATGAAATGAAAATATCCCAGGTGTTCTACAACCTGATCAGCAACGCGCTTCATTATACCGGCCCCGACCGGGCGGTGAACATCCGGCAGACGGTATTGCCGGAACGGGCGGTTGTGCGCGTGGAAATCAGCGATACCGGCGAGGGAATCGCGCCGGAACATCTGCCCTATATCTGGGATCGCTACTATAAGATTGACAAAACGCACCGCCAGTTCGACACCGGTTCCGGCCTGGGTCTCTTTATCGTTAAAAACGTGCTGGCGGCGCATAAGGCGAATTTTGGCGCCTTGAGCGGCAGCGGGGGCACGACCTTTTGGTTTGAGCTGCCCTGTCTGGAAGCGGACAAAGAAACGCCGCTGTAACGGCGACGGCCTGACAGCGGCGTTTCGGGGCGGCATATCCGCCGGGGCTTTATTTATTTCGGCTGGCGCACCACGTCGATCACCGTGCCGTCGCGATATTCGACCACGGCGACGATTTTGTCGGTGAATTCGACCGCTTCCGGTTTGCCGGTCAGGTTTTCCCCGAACTCCTTCAGGGATTTAATATCCGTAATCGGTAAGTTTGAATCCTTTAATTTTTCCAGCAAATCAGTGCGCAGCGGGTTTATGGCGATGCCGCGGTCGGTCACGAGGACGTCGATCGTTTCGCCGGGGGAAGTGACGGTGGTCACGCGGTCGCGCACCATGCAGAGCCGGCCTTTGAGCAGATTGGAGACGACGATGGCGATTTTCGAGCCGGCCGAGCAGTCGTTGTGACCGCCGGACGCGCCCATGATCACGCCGTCAGAACCGGTGACGACGTTGACGTTAAAGTCCAGATCCACTTCGGTGGCGCCGAGAATCATGATGTCGAGGTTATTGACGACAGCGCCGCGACTGTGGGGATTGCCGTAGAGGGAACCGCTCATCAGCATATGGGCGGGGTTTTCCCCGGCGGATTTGACCGAATCCAGGTCAAAGCACTGCACGTCGAACAAAGCCCGCAGCAGCCCTTCTTTTAACATCTGAACGAAATAGGACGTGATGCCGCCGGCGCCGAAAGCGCCGACGACGCCGCCCGCCAGCATCCGCTCCCGCACAAAGGCGGCCACCGCAAGCGACGCGCCCCCGGCTCCCGTCTGTAAGGACATGCCGTCTTTGATATAGCCGGCCTCGTCCAGCAAAGCGGCGGCTGATTCCGCGATGCGCAGCCCGATGGGATCGGTGGTCACGCGCGTCGTGCCGGAGGCGATGCCGGCCGGGTCGCCGATGCTGTCCACAACGAGGATAAAATCGACTTTATCCTGAGTTATCTGTATGGGGGGCGGGGCGGGATAAGCCACGAGATTGTCCGTGACGGCGACCACATAGTCGGCGTATTCCGTATCGGGGAAAATATAGGAAAGCACGCCGCAGGCGGATTTGCCGTGCGTACCGTTGATATTGCCGTAAGGATCGCAGGTCGGGGACGCGGCGAAGGCCACGTCTATATGCATGTCGCCGCTTTCGATCGCGCGGGGCCTGCCGCCGTGGCTGCGAAAGATCGCCGGTTTTTGCAAAAGACCGGACGTAATGGCTTTAGCCACCGGGCCGGGGGAAATATAGCTGCAGGAAATCTGGGTGATGACGCCGGATTTGATGTAGTCGACTAAGGGGGCGTGACAGCCGAAGATGCCGGTGGCCGCCACGTGCAGATCCTTGAGCCCTCTCTCCGCCGCGGCTTTCATCACGAGATTGAGGACATGATCGCCGTTGCGCAGATGATGGTGAAAACCGAAAGTCATGCCGTCTTTGACGCCGATGCGGTCAAAGAGTTCCTCTATGCTTTGGCAAAGTTTTTCCTCGCCGGGCGGCGTCTGACGCGCCGGTTTGACGCTGCGGCGTTTCGCGCCGACCGTCGTCCGGTCGCCATAGCTGTTATAGGCGCCGATAAAGGGCTTTACCTGGCCGTAACCCTCGATATATTCCGGAAATTCCCGTCCGAGAACATTTTTCATCGTATTATTCTCCCCACTTTCTTAAAAATCTCTCAGGCAAAAACGGAGTTGATGATTTTGACCTGTTTGCCGTCGGAGGCGACTTTGCCGGTAAAGCCGAGGGCTTTCGCCGCTTCGGCGTCCGCGGTCAGTCCGTCCGGCTTGCCGGCGTAAGGCGTGTCGAGCGAAGCGATTCCCGCCACATGGCAGGCTACGGCTATTTTGCTGCGGGCGTAAACCAACTGCTCCCCGCCGCTCGCTTCCGCGCCGAGATCGGCCAGGAAATTTTTGGCGTCAAATATGACGGCGTTCACGCGGGGCGAAGCGGCGATGACGGCGGCCACGTTTTCCACGCCGGCGGCGGAATCAATGGAAGGAATCAGGCGGATGGCGCCGGCGGGCAGATTATTCTCCGATTCCACCCGATCGAGCAGAGCGGCGGCCTGAGCCACATATTCCGGCGTCGCCGCCGGCACTATGAAATTGCACGGTTTAGCCGGACCAACCGCCAGGAGATCAAGCTCAAAATCTTTTTCGCCGGGGCGATTCGGCCGCACGACCGCTTCCACCGACGAGTAATCCAGGAAATTCAAGGCTTCCGCCAGCAAAAGCCGGGCGGCGTCTTTTTCCGTGTCCGGCACGGACTCTGCCAGATCGAACAATATACCGTCAGCGCCGTATAATACCGCATCCAACAAAATTTTCGGGTTATTGGCGTTCACAATCATAAGGCTTTTCATTTTTTTATCCCGCTCCTTTCAGATAGCTCGCTCAATGGCGCAGCGCGTCCGAGCGCGAATCGTATAATCAAGGGCCGCGTTGTCCTGTGCCTTGATAATCGCGGATTCCACTCCCAAATCTTCCGCCGTTTTCTTGATGACGGACTTCATCTGGTTGCCGAACTGCTTCAGTACGACGGATTTGCCTTTCAGATCCACAGTTATGCCCGGAGCTTCGCCCGGCAGTACCGTAATGACGATGTCGCCGGCTTCAGTTGCGCCCGCTGTCGCTTCACGTACCAATTTCATGTGTACAACTCCTCTGCATATTATTTTTTTGAAAAAAGGAAATTTTCAGGCATTTCAGCCCGTCCTTCTTCTTCATGACATATTATATCTTAGATTGTAAAATCGGACAAGATATCAGCGGAAAAAAGTAGGGGCGGCGGCCCGGGTTTTCATCCCGCCCCCGCCGCCTGGTTTTGCAAATAAGCCGCGACAAACATGTCGATTTCCCCGTCCATGACCGCGTTGACATTGCCCGTTTCCACATTGGTGCGGTGATCTTTGACCATGCTGTAGGGATGAAAAACATAAGAGCGAATCTGGCTGCCCCAGGCGATATCGCTTTGTTCGCCCCGCAGGCCGGAGATTTCCTCCGCTTGCTCTTTGCGCTTAAGTTCCATCAGTTTCGCCTGCAAAATGCGCATACAGTAAGCGCGGTTTTGAATCTGCGAGCGCTCGCTCTGGCAGGCGACGATGATTCCCGTCGGCAAATGAGTGACGCGAACGGCCGATTCCGTTTTATTCACATGCTGGCCGCCGGCGCCGCTGGAGCGGTAAGTGTCCACTTTGAGGTCTTCCGGGTTGATGGCGGTCTCCACGCTGTCCTCCACTTCCGGGATCACGTCCAGCGAAGCGAAGGAAGTGTGGCGGCGGCCGGAAGCGTCAAAAGGCGAGATCCGCACGAGGCGGTGAACGCCTTTTTCACATTTGGCGTAGCCGTAGGCGTTTTCGCCGGCAAAAGAAAAAGTCACGCTTTTGATCCCGGCCTCGTCGCCCGGCTGCAAATCCATGGTTTCCGTCTTAAACCCGCGCAGTTCTCCCCAGCGCGCGTACATGCGATAGAGCATCTGCACCCAGTCCTGCGCTTCCGTGCCGCCGGCGCCGGAATGAAGCGTCAGAATAGCGTTGTTTTTATCGTAAGGGCCGCTCAGAAGGATTTCCAATTCCAGCTTGGCGAAGCGTTTTTCCAGCGTCCGAATTCCCTGCGCCAGTTCCGTTTCCAGGGAATCGTCGTTTTCTTCCACTCCGAGTTCGTAAATGGTTTGCAAGTCCTCGGTTCGCTCCCGCAGCTCCGCGACCAGAGCGATTTTGTCGCGGCAGGAGGTCAGTTCGCGCATGACGGTCTGCGCCGCCGCCGGATCGTCCCAAAAATCGGGGCGATTCAGCTCCTGTTCCAATTCTTCGGCGCGCTTTTCTTTATTAGCGACGTCAAAGAGAAACCCTCAAATCAGCTAAACGCATTGTTAGGGCTTCCACATCTTTTTTCCAGTCCGTAAGCATTTCATCACTTCCCATACAAATTTTCTTTTAATTATAACCCTTTTCGGCGAAAAAAGCAAAAACCTTGACAAACTTTGTTTTCCTATATATCATATGTTTAGCCGGGTTAATTATATGTTTCGCCGCCCGCCGGCCGGGCTTGCCCTTTGAATTATGCGGCGGATAAGGAGGCTTGGATATGAACTGTCCTAATTGCGGCGCGCTTAACAGCGATGAACGCGAATACTGCGCCGTCTGCGACGCTCTCCTTTCCGCGCCGGGAAACACGGACTGGCTTGCGCCGGCGGCGGAGGGAGAAAATGAACCGGCCGGGGAGAACCGGGCTTATGAAGCTAATAGCTCATATGAATCATATGGGTCATACGGGTCACATGGCTGGGAATATTCCAACGCGGATATGGCCGCTTTTATCGACAAGAGCCAGCCTTATTATATGGAAAAATTTGATTATTTTTCCAGAGGGAATAAGTTGAGCTGGAATTGGTGCGCCTTCCTTTTTGGGGTGGCCTGGCTCGCTTACCGCAAAATGTATAAATACACTTTGATTTTCGTTGTTTTGAGCATCGGGCTGACCGCGATCATACCGCAGGAATATACGGGTTTGTCGCTTGTTGTACCGGTTGTAACCGGGCTGATCGGCAATTATCTCTATATGCTGCACGCGCAGACGAAAATGCGGACAGCCGCGGAATTCAGCGACCAAATTGAAAGGATCAATTATATCAGAAGAAGCGGCGGCGTCAGCTGGCGGGCGGTCGTCGCGGTTTGTCTCATCTTTATCATGACCATGATTGCTACGGTTGACGCCATTGACGACGCTTACTACCAGAACATCCTGATGTGACAGAATTTTTCCGCCGGGAAACCGGGAAAGAACGGAGATTGACGTGAAAAAAATAATAGTCGCCATTTTCTGCATAATGCTGGCGGCGGGCGCCTGCGGTTCTCCCGCCCCGCCCGCTCCGGCCAGCGGCGGGATGGTGATTGATCTGCAAAATCTCACCTATGAACAGATTCTGGATTATAGCGCTCTCGTCCTCGCTGACTATGACGGGGTGGAACTGACGATGACGGATATGATCGCTTATTTGGTGCGGGAGTATCACAGCGAATACGACGAGCGGGAGACGGACTGGAAGCGCTGTCTGGACGCTTTGCGCAACGCGGAAATGCACGCGCGCGATTACCTGATCGCCAGGGAGGCCGGCTGGGACGGCGCCTTGAGCGAAAGGGCGGCGGCCGCTTTCGCCGAGGAGGACGCCAAAATCGACAGCCGTCTCGCTTCTCTCTCCCCCAACCCGGAGGACGCGCGCCGGCTTTACGCGGAGCGCAATTATACGGATGTAGAACGCTACAGGGAGACGCTGCGGCGGGAAATCGGCGCGACTGATTATTTGCTCTACGGCCGCCCGCTAACGGAAGCGGAAACACGCCTGTATTATGAGGAAGTATTCGTGCGCGAAGCCAAATACGCCGCCAGCTATGTCTCGCTGCTCAAAGCGTCGGGAACAGAGCGGCTGGAGAATATTCTGAGCTATCTGGACGACGGCGGCGATCTGAGGGAATATGAGGCCCTGCCTG
Organism: Gracilibacteraceae bacterium; assembly: GCA_031255985.1. GTDB lineage: Bacteria > Bacillota > Desulfitobacteriia > Desulfitobacteriales > Syntrophobotulaceae > JAIRRL01. The sequence continues at coordinate 9,491 of JAIRRL010000045.1, read as the reverse complement.
TGCATCTGATGACGGTCACGCGCTTTGACGACGCTTATTATGACTGGATCAGCAGGGCGGCTCGCGGGGAATACCAGTGGTTCGAACCGGAGCGGTCGCTGTATTACCGCGTACTGCAAAATCTCGGCTCCGATTACGCGGATTTGCGCGATTATATCGCCCGTCTGGCGCGAGAGGATAAAACCGTCAAGGACAGAGACAAACTTTTTATCTGGAATGAACGAACCGATTTGCTGGCGGGAATTCAAGTCCGGGCCTAGCCTGCGGCGTCCATTCCCGGTTTCCGTAGAGGACGCCGGTTGCGGCGTCCCGCGTGACTAAAAGCTATAAACTATGAAAGGAGCGATAAATCATGACTAAGACCATCAAAATCGGAGGTATGTCCTGCTCGCATTGCCAGGCGGCGGTGGAGAGCGCATTAAACGCCATCGACGGGGTAAAAGCGGAGGTTGATCTGGCCGCCGGCACGGCTTCCGTCGTTTTGAGCCGCGCTGTTGCGGACGAGACGCTGCGCCGGGCGGTCGAGGCGGAAGAATTCACCGTACTCGGCATCGCTTGAAAATAGCAAGGAGGAGATGATGGCATTGTTGCTTACGGCGGACATGGGCGGCACTAAAACCGTTCTCGCCCTCTGGCCGGCGGAGGATAACGCGCCGCAAGGCGGGCAGCCGCTTTTTCGGCAAAAATACGACAGCCGCGGCATCACTTCTTTTGAAGATTCCGTACTTCGGTTCCTGCAAGAAGCCCAAGCGATGGAAACCAATATTCGCGCCGCTTGTTTCTGCCTGGCCGGAACGGTGGTGGGCGGACGCTGCACGCTGCCGAATCTCAATCTCACTCTTGACCTGGAGGCGATTGAGCAAAAACTTGCGTTTATTCCCCGGATTTCTATAGTCAACGATCTGGAAGCCCTCGGACACGGACTCAATTGGCTGAAGCCGAAAGACCTGCTGCTGCTGAAACCGGGCAAACTGTCCTCGTATGAAGATACGCGCGGCCTGACCAAAGCGATTCTCGCGCCCGGCACCGGCCTGGGGCAAGCGGTGGCGCTGGCCGGCGGGCAGATTTGCGCTTCCGAGGGGCCGCACGCGGATTTTGCCCCGCGCAGCGAAAAACAATGGCGGCTGTGGCAGTTTTTGCACCGCAAATTTGGCCACGTCAGCTGGGAGAGGGTTCTCTCCGGCGCCGGCCTGCAAAATCTCTATGAATTTTTGCAGACGGAAAAAGACGGTGCGCCGAACTTTATTTTGGCGGAACCGCTGCCGACCCCGGCCGAAATAACGACGCGGGCCGCCGAGGATCCCCATTCCCTTTCGGCGGAAGCCCTTGACCTGTTCACCGCCTTGCTCGGCGCGGAAGCCGGCAACATGGCCCTCCGCCACCTGGCTTTCGGCGGCGTTTACCTGGCCGGCGGCATTCCGCCCCGCATTATTGCCCAGATGAAAGAGGATTTATTTATAGAAGCTTTCGCGGATAAAGGCCGTCTCAGTTCTTATTTGGACGGCATCCCCGTTTATGTGGTGCTGGAGGAAGACGCTCCTTTGTTCGGAGCCACGACCTTGGCCAGAAAAATGCTGAACTGATTTTTCCCTCAGCGCAAACCGGCCTGTTTTTCCATCAGCGCCCGCACTTTGAGCGGCAGGCCGAACAGATTGATGAACCCTTCCGCGTCCTTCTGGTTGTAAACCTCGTCGGCGCCGAAGGTGACGAATTCCTGGTTATACAGGGAATAAGGCGAACGCGCCCCCGCCGGGCGGCAATGACCTTTATAAAGCTGCAAACGGACGACGCCGCTGACCTGGCGCTGGGTAACGGCGACGAAAGCGTCCAGCGCTTCCCGCAGCGGCGAAAACCACATGCCGTCGTAAACGAGTTCCGCGTAGCGCAAAGCCAGATGTTCCTTGTAATGCGAAGTGGCCCGGTCTAAAGTCAGTCGCTCCAGCGCCCGGTGAGCCGCGACCAGAAGCGCGCCGCCGGGCGTTTCGTATACGCCGCGGGATTTCATGCCGACAAGACGGTTTTCCACGATATCCACTATGCCGACGCCGTGAGCGCCGCCTATTTCGTTCAATTTGGTCATCAGGGCCAGCGGCCCCGCTTTTTCGCCGTTGACGGCCACGGGATCGCCCTGGGCGAACTCGATTTCCACATGGGCCGGTTCGTCCGGGGCCTGGCGCGGCGGCGTCGTCAGGCTGTACATATCGTCGCGCGGGGCGTTCCAGGGATCTTCCAAGTCGCCGCCCTCGTGGCTCAGATGCCAGAGATTGCGATCCAGGCTGTAGGGGTTTTCCTTGGTGGCGGGTACGGGAATGCCCCGCGCCGCCGCGTAATCGATAGCGTCCTCACGCGATTTAATCTCCCACAGCCGCCAGGGCGCGATGATCTCCAGATCCGGGTCGAGCGCCTTGACAGACAGCTCAAAGCGCACCTGGTCATTGCCTTTGCCGGTAGCGCCGTGCGCCACCGCCGTCGCTCCCTCGGCGCGCGCTATAGCCGTCAGGCGCTTGGCGATGAGCGGCCGGGCAAAAGACGTGCCGAGCAGATATTCCCCTTCATAGACGGCGCCGGCTCTGACAGTCGGAAAAATGTAATCCGTGATAAATTCCTCGCGCAAATCCTCAATATAAATTTTGGCGGCGCCGCTTTGCAGGGCTTTGGCCCTGAGCGGCGTCAATTCCTCCCCCTGCCCCAGATCGGCGGCCATGGCGATGACCTCGCAGCCGTAATTTTCTTTCAGCCAGGGAATGATAATGGAAGTGTCCAACCCGCCGGAATACGCCAAAACAACTTTTTTAGCCATAAGATTTTCCTCTCTTTTCGCTTCCTTAAAAAATCATCGCCGCCGCTCAACCCATCAGCAGGGCCATGATCGCTTTATGAGCGTGCAGACGGTTTTCCGCCTCGTCGAACACCACGGATTGCGGCCCCTCAAACACCTCCGCCGTGATTTCCTCCCCCTTATGCGCGGGCAGACAGTGCAGGACTATCGCGTCCGGCTGCGCCGCCGCCAGCGCCGCCGCGTCCAGACAAAATCCCTTAAAAGCCGCCTGTCTTTTACTTGTTTCTTCCTCCTGGCCCATGCCGGCCCAAACATCGGTATAAAGAACGTCGGCGTCCCGCGCCGCTTCCAGAGGTTCGCGCCCGACGCTCACCCGGCCGCCGCTCGCCGCGGCGTTGGCGCGCGCCGCCTGCAGGATTTCCGCCGCCGGTTCGTAGGCGGCCGGGCAGGCCAAACTTATGTCCAGGCCCATTTTGCTGCAGCCGATCAGCCAAGAATGAGCGACATTGTTGCCGTCGCCGATATAGGCCAATTTCAACCCGGCGAGGCGGCCCTTGTGTTCCTCGATCGTCATCAGGTCGGCCAGGGCCTGGGTCGGATGCAAATAATCCGTCAGGCCGTTGATGACGGGAACCGTCGCGTACCGCGCCAGTTCCTCCACTTCCGCGTGGCTGAACGTGCGGATCATGACGCCGTCCGTCATGCGGGAGAGGACGCGGGCCGTGTCGGCGATAGACTCGCCCCGCCCCAGCTGGATGTCCCGCTCGCTGAGAAAAAGGCCCGCTCCCCCCAGCTGATGGATGCCGACCTCAAAAGCGACGCGCGTTCGGGTCGAGGATTTGGTGAAGATCATGGCCAAAGTCTTTCCCGCCAGCAGGGGATGGGGCGTTCCGGCTTTTTGCCGCGCTTTCAGCTCGCGGGCCGCCGCGATAAAAAGGCCGAGATCGTCAGGCGTAAAATCCTGCAAGGTCAGGAAATCGCGGCCCGCGAATTTTTTGGTCAGTTCCGTCATTTTAATCATCCCTTCCGCCGAATAATTTGCCCAGCCACGACCGGGACCGGAGATTTTGCCGCCGCCGCCTCAAATCAGGCGGTTTCAGATCCGGCATGAATTCCCCGATCTGATGCGTGTCAAAATGGCGCGGGTCGATATAAGCCTCAATATCCCGGTTGCCGGTCGGGGTAAAAACCAGGACGTCAAAACCGAGCATATTCAGAAAAGCGGCGTAAACGCAGTCCTCCAGCGAAAAGACGCTGTCGGTCGCCGAAACGAAGATCAGTTTGGGCACGGCGCCCGTATAATCAAAATTCTGGATCAGACGCAGGATTTCCTGCTCCAGCGCGAGCAAAACCGCCAGCGCCTGAAATTTTTCCTCCCCCGTCAGACTCAGCGTATCCCCCCGCAGGAGTTCCTCCGTTTTTTCCAGCCACAAATCCTGCAGCTCCCGCGGCAAATGCTCGTAGCGGTAATAAGGGCTTTTTTTCACTTCGGGAGCAAGGCGGCCCTCCCGCCAGAATTGCCGCGCCGTCTCCATCTCCGGCGCGCCCGCCCGGGGGAAAAACGGCAGCCGCTGCGCCAAAAAAGTCTGCTCGGTCGTCAGGGCGGCGATTTGATCCCAGTAAAGCTCCGCCAGCCCTTTTTCCACGCCGCAGATTTTAGCGAAAATATTTGGCACGACCGCCACCCCGTCCTCAGCCAGGAAATTAGGCCGGTATTTTGCCTCCACCGGCCACAGGAGCGGGATTTCGTCGTAAGTCGTATTGAGGGTGACGGGCCGGCAGCGGGCAAACTGGCGGCGGCGGAAAAAACCGGTGTCGCTGTACAAAACGCGATCCAGCTCGCGCGAAGCGTTATAGGCCGTGGTTTGCGCCCGCAGGCGGGTTTCTTCCTCCGGAAAAGGCTCCCAGGGCAGGCTGTCCGGCAGTTCCGTCTCCAAGGCCCCGGTTGCGGGCCGCCGCCGGCGAAATACTTCTTTGTCCGCTTTATCCGGCGAAAAATACAGGACGTCGGCGCCGGTTTCCTTTAACAGCCAGAGCAGGTCTATCTCATCCGGCGTGATGGAACCGTAATAGAGGAAAAGGGGAGGCGCGTCCGCCGCCTCTCCCGCCGTCAGAGCCGCCGCGTAACGGGCGAGCCAGGCCGCGAGCCGCGGGGCGTAGTCCGCTTCCAGTCCCGTTTCCGCCGCTCCCGCCGCGCTGTCCGCCGCTTCGTCCGCCTTACCCGTCTCGCCCGCCGCGCTGTCCGCGCCGGCCGCCGCCCGCTCGTCCAGCAAGGCGAGCAAAGCCCGCCGGGCCAGGAGGGTCTGGAGTTCGTCCGCCAAAGTCAGGCGGGCGGCCAGTTCCTCCGCCGTCCGCGCCCCGCGGAAAACCGCTGTTTCTTCTTCGCTCGGCGGCGGCAGGCGTAAAGTCATGATTATCCATTTTCTTCCAGACGCGCGCAGTTTTTCCCGCAGTAAAAAAAGGCGGTTGCGATATACTTCCCGTTCATCGGCGCCGAAGCAAAGGAAAAAGACGTTGCGCCGCTCCGGCCCCGCCCCGCCTCGCCGCCCGGCGCCGTCCAGGGCGGCGCTCAATATATCGTCGCCGGTAATCCAGCTGTTCGTATGCACGAGACCGGCCGTTCTGGCGGCGTTTGCCCGCGCGGTCGCCGTCTCCGCCGGCGCGGGCGGCGGCCCGGTCAAACCGGTTGGCGCCGGCGGCGGGGCGGCCCGGTTTTGGGCGGCGGGGCGGGGCGTAAAGACCGAGCCGCGTATGAGCGTGGAAAACCGGGCGATCGGGTCGGCGGCCAAATAACTTTCTTCATTATGATGGGCGTAAACCACGTCGCAGCCCGCCAAAGCGAGGGTATAAAGCAGATACAGCTCATTGGCTGTGATCTCCCCCTCGTACATTATTTTGGGCGCCTTGCCGCCGCCCGTCGCCCGCAGGACGCGGCCGCAGGGCGCGGAAAGCAGGCAGAGCAGATCGGTATACACGCGGCGCAATGTTTCCTCGCGCATACCGCGCCCCTTGAGAAATTTGACCAGCGTCCACAGCGCCTTGGCTGTTTCGGTCTGCTGCGACTGCCACAGCTGGGTCAGCCAGGCGGCCGTATGTTCGCTGATCGCCTGTTCCGTGACGCGGCTGAACTCGCCGGTCGCCGCCAGCAGGCGTTTCAGCTCGCTCTCGCTCGGCGCCGGGATCGGGGCGGAAAAACACAGCCCGTCCGCGGCGGCCCGCTCCCCAAACCGCGTGAGAAAATCCTCGGTCTCCCCGGCGGCGTCCACGCCGATAAAGCGAAAAAACAAAGATTCAGGAGGCTGGCGTTCGTCCAATCTCAGAAAAACCGCTTCATAATTCGTCATAATCTTTACCCCGCGCCGTTCCGAATTTGCAGGGCTTTATTATAGCGGAAAAGAGACGGGAAATCAAATTATAATTCTTCCAATGTAATAGTTGACTGAATAATCAATACATGCTAAAATTAGAGCGTTTCAATATTACTGAGAGGAGGGCTTTTCTTATGGAAATGGTACTGGCGCGCATACAGTTCGCCGCCACATCTACGTATCATTTTTTCTTTGTGCCGCTGACTTTGGGTCTGGCTATTCTGGTGGCCATCATTCAAACCCGGTATGTGCGGACGGGCGACGAAAAGTATAAAAAAATGACGAAATTTTGGGGCAATCTGTTCCTGATCAATTTCGCCATGGGCGTCGTCACCGGTATAGTGCAGGAATTTCAGTTCGGCATGAACTGGTCCGGCTATTCGCGCTACGTGGGCGACATTTTCGGCGCGCCGCTGGCGGTGGAGGCTTTGCTGGCGTTTTTCATCGAATCAACCTTCATCGGCATCTGGATCTTCGGCTGGGAGCGGCTGGGCAAAAAAGCCCATCTGGCCTGCATTTGGCTTGTGGCGATCGCCACTAATCTGTCTTCCGTCTGGATTCTTATCGCGAACTCATTCATGCAAAATCCCGTGGGCTATGAAATCGTGGGCGGCCGCGCTCAAATGGTTGATTTTCCGGCCCTGATCACGAATTCGCATTTTCTTTATCAGTTCCCGCACGTTTTTTCCGCCGGCTTATGCACGGGCGCCTTTTTTATCATGGGCATCAGCGCCTGGCATTTGCTGAAAGGCCGGGATATTGATTTTTTCAAAACCTCGTTTAAATACGGCGCGATAGCCGGTTTTATCGCCGTGATTCTCGTGGTGGGCATAGGACATTTTCAGGGCCAGCATCTGGTGCAGGAACAGCCCATGAAAATGGCGGCGGCGGAAGCGCATTGGGAAACGTCCGATCCGGCTGATTTTATCATTTTTGCCGGCATTGACCAGGAAAACCGGACGAACTCCGCGGAATTCAAGATAGGCGGCCTGCTGAGTTTCATGAGCTATAACAGTTTCAGCGGCGAGGTCAAGGGCCTGAACGACTTGCAGGCGGAAATGGAGACCTTGCACGGGCCTGGCGATTATATACCGCCCGTGGCGATCAATTTCTGGAGTTTCCGTCTCATGGTCGGCGCCGGGATGCTGATGCTGCTTTTGGCCTTGCTGGCTTTGATTTTCCAGGGAAAAATCGAAGACAAAAAGGTGTTTTTGCGCCTCATGCCCATCGCCCTCTTTCTGCCTTATATAGCCAACACTTTTGGTTGGTTTTTGGCGGAATTCGGCCGGCAGCCCTGGCTGGTCTACAATCTGCAAACTTTGAGCGAGGGCATTTCCACGGTCGTGCCCGCTTCCTCCATCGGCATTTCCTTGGCCGGCCTGGTTTTGGTTTACACTTTGCTCATGATCGTGGACGTCTACTTGCTCGTCGCCAGCGCGAGAAAATCACCGGAATTGCTTGACGCTCCCGCTGGAAAGGAGGGGTCGCTGTGGATTTGAATATCTTGTGGTTTATCCTCGTTTGCGTTTTGTTTATCGGATTCTTTTTCCTGGAAGGCTTTGACTACGGCGTGGGCATGCTGACGCCCTTCGCCGGCAAAACCGACGGCGAGCGGCGCGTTATTATAAATACCATCGGGCCGTTCTGGGATGGAAACGAGGTGTGGCTCATAACGGCGGGCGGCGCGGTTTTCGCGGCGTTTCCCCACTGGTACGCCACCTTGTTCAGCGGGTTTTATCTCGCCCTCTTTGTGATCCTGCTCGCGCTGATCGTCCGCGGCGTTTCCTTTGAATTCCGCGGTAAAGTGGCCAGTCCCGCCTGGCGCAAGTTCTGGGACTGGGCTATCTGCGTCAGCAGCTTTCTGCCGGCGCTCCTGTGGGGGGTGGCCGTTTCCAACTTCATCACCGGAGTGCCCATAGACGCCAATATGGAATACGCCGGTAATTTCTTCACCTTGCTGACGCCGTTCACTTTGCTTGGCGGCGTGGTCACTTTTCTCCTGTTCCTTTATCACGGCGCCGCTTTTCTGGCTCTCAAGGCCGGCGACGACGCGGTGCTGGAGCGCGCGCGCGGCATCGGCCGCGTATCCGGGGTTGTGCTTACGCTGGTCACGGTAGCCTGGGTCGCCTTCGCTTTTTTCACCACCGGCCTGAAATCCAGCCCCATCGCTCTCGCCGCTGTCGCCATCGCGGCTGTGGCCCTTGTTCTTTCGGTGATCATGGCCTGGACGAAACGCTGGGGGACTTCCTTCATCGCTTCAGCCGTGACCATCGCTTTTGTCACTGTTACCGTGTTCGCGGCCATGTTCCCCAACGTGATGATTTCTTCCCTGAATCCGGAGTGGAGCCTGACGATTTACAACGCTTCCTCCAGTCCTTACACGCTCAAAATCATGACGGTTGTGGCTCTGTGCCTCGTGCCGATCATCTTGATCTATCAGATCATGAATTTCGTTATCTTCAAAAAAAGGGTTACGCAGGATAAGCTGGAATACTGATTACCCGGTGTCGGCCCCGGCGCCCGCAGCCCGAAAAGGCCGCGGGCGTTTTTTTCCGCCGGAAGCGCGTAAACGTTGAAAGGTTGAAGCGCGGAGACGCGAAAAAGAGGAACTGAGGAAACGAGGAAACGAGGATATATTGACGGAAAAAGCTTTGCGGATCAGTGTTAAGGGGATAGTGCAGGGGGTGGGTTTTCGCCCGTTTGTCTACCGCCTGGCCCGCGCCTGCGGTCTTCGGGGCTGGGTGCGCAATACGGGCGCGGGGGTTGTAATCTGGGTCGAAGGCGAGGAGGAAAACACCGCCGAGTTTTGCCGGCGTCTGCGGAGCGAGCCGCCGCCGCTGGCGGCGATTCACAGCCTGGAGGTTTTTTCCGTCCCGGCGGCGGGCTGGCCGGATTTTCGCATCAGCGGCAGCGACGGGTTCGGGCGGCGGGACACGCTGATTTCGCCCGACGTCGCCCTTTGCCCCGATTGCCGCCGGGAAATGCGCGATGAGAGCGACCGCCGTTTTGCCTACCCGTTTATCAATTGCGTCAATTGCGGGCCGCGCTACACCATCATCCGCTCCCGCCCCTACGACCGCGCCCGCACGACCATGGCCCGCTTTCCCATGTGTCCGCTGTGCGCGCGCGAATACGCCGACCCGGCTGACCGGCGTTTTCACGCCCAACCGGCGGCTTGCCCGGTCTGCGGGCCGCAAGTCCGGCTGGAAACGGGCGAGGGGCCGCCCACCGGGCCGGGCGAACCGGGCGGGCAGGGTAGGGCGGCTGACCCGCTCCGCCAGGCGGCGGCCATGCTGGCCGGGGGTTTGATTCTGGCCGTCAAAGGGCTGGGCGGCTTTCACCTG
>JAIRRL010000044.1 GCA_031255985.1 Gracilibacteraceae bacterium | reverse complement strand
GGGGGTCGGAGCTTTTTTCGCCTGCGCCGGGCTTGAATCCGTCGTCATCCCGGACGCGCTGGAGTCCATTCCTCCCAGTGCGTTTGCGGAATGCGCCGCTTTAGCCGCCGTCAGGATTTCCGAGGACGCCGCGCTGATGAAAATCGGCGATTTGGCCTTTGGGGATTGCGTCGCGCTGGAACGCGTCTATCTGCCTCCGGGCGTGACCTATATGGATGCCCAGGTTTTCCATCAGACGGGAGGGCCGGCCCGCGCGATCATGTTCAACGGCGTTTCCCAGACGATCAGCACTTTTCCCGTCGCCGTCGAGGCCCAGTATGACAGCTACGCGGCCTGGTGGGCGACTTTGGTTTACGGTGAATATGTCCTTGTGCCGAGCGCGGGCGAAATGCGGTCTCATCCGCCGGATTTGATGTATAAGTACATACCTTACGAGTTTATCGCCAAAACCAAGGCGCCCGACAACGCGGGCCTGCGCTTTTGGCTGACGGACAGGCAGGGCAATCCGCTGGCGCTGCCGGCGGGCATGTATCTCGCGGACGGCGTGGTCGATCTTTCCCATACTCCCGGCACGATCTACGGTTCGCCTTTGGACTATACCGATTTTGAAAACGGCGTCGCTTTTACGATGCACGCGCAAAATATCGGGGGCGGTTTTACCGCGGCGGTAGATTTTACCGTCAGGCTCGCGCCTACGCCGGCTAACGCCTGGCTGGAGGCGAATTTGAACAAATATCCGCTGATCTCCGATCCCATTTACGGCGGCGACGGGCATATCGGCGAGTGGGACGCTGAAAACGGGCGCTATGTGATCTACGGCGTTTATGAGGATGTGACGGCGCAGATTTTTTATATCGGCGATATTATGGAGGGCGGCGCCCTGATCAATTCTTTCGAGCGTTTTGACAGTTTTTGGCTCGACGGGATAAAGCAAGAGATTGTGACGCAGTATGAGGCGGAGGACGGCAGTACGCGGGTGACGATCCTGGCTCAGACTATCCGGGATTTGGACAATGGGGAGCATACGGCGGCGGCGGCTTTTCGCCGGACGGACGCAGGCGAAAGCGCGGATATTGACGCCTACGCCAGCTGGAACGGGGGCGCTCTCGGCGATAATTTGGATGTGGTGGCGCAGAATTTTACGGTGAATCTGTCGGCGCGCCCGGCGCCGGGCGGCGGCGATAGCGGCGACGGCGACGGTGACAGCGGTGACAGCGGGGACAGCGGTGTGGGAGACGGCGGGGGCAGCGGAGGCAGTGGCACAGGCGGCGGTACGAGTGATGATGATAACACCGGCGATACTGGCGGTGCGGGAGACAGCGGTACAGGAGACGGAGACAGTGGTACAGGTGCTGTAAGCGGGGCGGGAGACGGCGGAGGTAGCGGTACTGGCGGTGATGAGATCGGTGGTACTGGCGGTGCGGGAGGCGGAGGCAGCGGGGACAGCGGTACAGGCGAAGCGGCCGAACCCGCGGATTTGGCAGGCCCGGCGGTTCCGGCGGTTCCGGCGCTTCCCGTTGAAGCGGCCGGACCCGCGGCCCCGGCTGAGCCGGCCGCTCTGACCGAGACGGCGGGCGGCTCAGATCAGGGCCCTGACGGCGGCGGCCCCGCCGTCAGCGGCCTGCCCGTGGATGAAAACGGCCGCTTCTACTTCGCTTTGGACGGCAGCGGCGCGCCCTTGGAATTGCGGATAGATATTCCGCTGGAAGAATTTGGAGAACTATACTTCGACGGCGCCCTCTGGGCTGTTGGCCCTGATTACGCCGTCCGTTCCGGCAGCACGGTTCTGACGGTCGCCGCCGGGCGGCTTGAGCGGTATGAGGCCGGGATTCACAGTTTTACCGCCCGCTTCGCCGCTACGACCGTGGAAATATCTTTTACACTCGTCAAAAGCGCCGTCCCGCCGGCAGCCCGCCTTCCCGCCACTGAAGAAAACGCCGGCCTGCCCCTGCCCGCAGCGGCGGCCCTCGCCCTGACTTTTCTTGCCGGAGGGGCGATAGTATTTACGAGAGCGCGCAAGGCTAAAACGGTGAAATAAATGCAATACGACGCTTTTATCAGCTATCGCCACGGAGAATTGGACGGCCTGGTGGCGGAAAAACTGCACAAAATGCTGGAAACTTACCGTCTCCCCCGCGCCATCGCCCGCCAAACCGGCAAAAAGAAGCTCGCGCGCGTGTTCCGCGACCGGGAGGAATTGCCCACATCGTCCAATCTGTCCGACAGCATCAACGAGGCGCTGGAAAATTCCGCTTTCCTGCTCCTGATCTGTTCCCGCCGCACCTGCGAGTCCCAGTGGGTCATGCGCGAGGTGGAGCGTTTCGGCGAATTGCGCGGCAAAGACCGGATCATCACCCTCCTGATCGAGGGCGAGCCGGACGAGGCCTTTCCGCCGGGTCTCAGGGAAAGAGAGATCGGCGGGGAAAAGATTTTCGTGGAGCCGCTCGCCGCCGATATCCGGGCGGCAAGCTGGGCGGACAGTCTCAAGCTCCTGAAAGAAGAAAAACTGCGCCTTTTGGCCCCGATCTTAGGCTGCGCTTTCGACGACCTGCGGCGGCGGCACCGGCGCAGGCGGATTCAGCGGGCGGCGGCCGCCCTCGGCGCGGCTTTCGCTTTCAGCCTTTCCTTCGGCTCTTTTGCCACTTACCAGTATCTTCGCATTGAGGAGGAAATGCAGCAGAAACT
>JAIRRL010000002.1 GCA_031255985.1 Gracilibacteraceae bacterium | reverse complement strand
CGAAGCGGCGGCGGCGACGCCGGTCTGGCAGGAAGGTGATTACGCCCTGCTGGAGGAATTGGCGGCGGAAGAAGAATCCATCCGCCGCTGCCGTCCTCTGTGGGAGCGCTCCGCCCCGCCGTCCGGGCGCAGGAAGCGGCGGACGGCAAAGGAAGCGCAATGATTTACTATGGCTAAACTTTATCTGGCTTTGATCCACGCGCCGGTTTACAATAAAAACCGGGAAATCGTGGCTACATCAGTTACCAACCTGGATATTCACGATATTGCCCGCGCCGCCGCCACTTACGGGGTGGAAAATTATTTTATCGTCCATCCGGCCCCGGCTCAACAGGATTTGACGCGGCGAGTGATGAGTTTTTGGCGGGAAGGGGCCGGCGCGGCCTACAATCCATACCGCTGGGAAGCGCTGGCCCGCGTGCGCCTTGCCGCCACTTTGGCGCAGGTATTGGCTGAAATCCGCGCTTCCGCGCCGGAGCGGCGCGTTTATACCGTCGCCACCGCCGCCGCCCGCACAGAGGGGCGGGCGGTTTTGACTACTTACGCCGATCTGCGTCTTCGCCTGACGGCTGAGACAGACGAGGCCTATCTCCTGCTTTTCGGCACCGGCTGGGGCCTGCCGCGCCAGACGACGGACGAAGCGGATTTCATTCTGCCGCCGCTTTGGGGCGAGGGAGAGTATAACCATCTCTCGGTGCGTTCGGCCGCTTCCGTGATTTTGGACCGGTTGCGCGGCCGCTAGGATAAAACCCGCTGCTCAGCCGGATTTTTTCTTTTCGAGTTCCCGCCAGCTTTCCAAGATATCCTGAGCGTTCAAATACACCGGCGTGTCCACCAGTTTTTCTTTATGGACGATGGCGGCCTTCCCCTTGGCTATGCCTTCTTTCTCAAACACCTGGACGATTTCCCGCGCCCAGGCGACTTCTTCCGGCGCCGGAGCATAAAGGCGGTTCGCCGCTTCCACCAAATCGGGATGAACGATCATGCGGCCCTTGTAGCCCAGCTGTTTGCCTTCTTGGATGTTTTTTTCATAGGCCGCTTTCTCCTGATAAGCCAAAAACGGGGCGTCCAGCGCCAAAATTTTCGCCGCCCTGGCCGCCACCGCCAGAAAACCGCGGGCGTATTGCTGTTCCGTCGCTTCCGGCGTCAGTTTGACCCCCATATCCCTGGTATAGTCCACGGCGCCGAATATGGCGGCCACTACCCGCGGGTGGGCGGCGCAGGCTTCGTAGGCGTGAACCGCGCCGATCGCCGTCTCAATCAGCAGACAGATTTTAACGCTGCCGGCGGCGACGCCGTTGGCCTGTTCCAGTTCTTCCAACCGCCAGGCCAGCCGCTGAACATCCGCCGCGCCGCTCACCTTGGTCAGAACTATGCCGTCCAAACCCGGAAAAACCGTCGCCTGCAGATCATCATCCGTCATGCCTGTTTCCCAGCTGTTGACCCGCACCCAAGCGGCGGAACCGGCGGAGCCGGCAAGGCGCAAATTTTCCCGAACCATTTTCCTGGCTTTGGCCTTCTCCAAGGGAGGCACTAAATCCTCCAGATCAAGTACATTCACATCCGCCCCGGTTTTCAGGGCCTGAGCCAAAGCGGCCTGATCATTACCGGCCACAAAAAGGCATGATCTCATCACTGCCATAGTGTTTTCCCCCTTAATTCCTCAAATAACAAGCGCCTGTATTTTCATTTTAAGCCAAAATCCCCCCTAAGTCCAATAGCAAATGCCGATAGGTCATATCGAAGGAGGGCATAAAGAGGGAAAATAGGGGGGCTATAAACGGCGCTTAAAAAAATCCAGGAAAGAAGAAGTCGCGTGGGAAAGATAGCGGTCTTTGCGCCAGGTAAGGGCCAATTCCAGATAAAGAGGCTCGTCCGCCAGGGGAATACTTAAAAAGCCTTCCAGGCGACCGCTGATTTTGGCCGGCAGCAGCGCGACGCCCAGACCCGCCTGGACAAACTGCTTCATCATTTCCAATTGCGCGGTTTCCAAAACGATTTCCGGCGTGGCCCCAGCCAGACGGCAGCGCTCCAGGATAGCGTCATGCAGTTTGTATTCGGCGGTATAAATCAAAAGCGGCTGCCTGTGCAAATCGCGAAAACAAACAGCCGCGCTGGCCGCCAGCGGATGGCCCGGCGCCATGACCAGGCGATGCGGGTCTTTTTCAAACCAAAGCCAGTCAAAAACAGAATCATTTTCCGGCGTGAAAATGCCCAGATCAAGCAGGCCCGCCGTCAAAGCGCTCTCAATCCGCTTGGGACCGTATTCGTGCAGATGAATCCGTATTTTCGGATATAACGCCTTAAAATCGCCGATAACGCGCGCAAAAGCGGTGACGGCGGTGATGGGAGGCAACCCGATGTGGATCGCTCCCGTCCGTAAAGATTCCAGTCCTTCCATCGCCGCGCGGATATTGCGGAAAGCGGCCACAATCCGCTGCGCTTCCGGCAGAAGCGCCTCTCCGGCGTCCGTAAGCTGAATTTGTTTGGTGGAGCGGTAAAACAGTTTTTTGCCGATCTCTTCTTCCAGATCCCTGACCGCCTTGCTGAGTGAAGGCTGGGAAATATGAATGATCTCGGCGGCCTTACTGAAACCGCGATACCGGGCTACTTCCAGAAACCACTCCAAATGTTTGATTTCCATAACAGCCTATATACCCGGCTGAAATCTATTCCAGCGATGATTCCCGCAGTTTAAAGCGAGCGACAATATCATTGAGCAGCGACGCCTGGGAGGACATCTCCTGGGCGGAAGCGGCCGTTTCCTCTGAAGTGGCTGAATTTGACTGGACGACGCCGGAGAGCTGGGTTATCGCCACCGTCACCTCCGCCATCGCGTCGCTTTGGCGGCGGGAAGAATTATACAGCGTTTCGATGGACGTGGCGTTTTTGACGGAAATATCTCCGACCGCCCGCAAGCTGCCGTTTACTTTTTCCACAATATTATTGCCCATCTCCACGCTCTGGGAACTGCTCTCAATCAAAGCCGCCGTTTCCTTGGCCGCGTCGGCTGATTTGGAAGCCAGGCTGCGGACTTCATCCGCCACCACCGCAAACCCTTTGCCGTGCTGACCGGCCCTGGCCGCCTCCACCGCGGCGTTCAGCGCCAGAATATTAGTCTGGAAAGCGATATCGTCGATCACCTTGATCACGCGGGAAATACTTTGTGATTTTTCGTCGATATCCTGCATGGCGTTGAGCATATTATCCATTTCGGTCGTACACTCGTCCATCAGGCGGCCCGCCTCGCGCACATCATCCAATGTGACTGTCGAAGTTTTGGTGTTTTCATCCGCCATGGTCTGGATTTCGGTCACGGTAGCGGAAAACTCCTCGATAGTCGCCGCCTGTTCGCTGGCGCCTATTGCCAGATTCTGGGATGCCTGCGCCACCTGTTCCGCGCCGGAGGCTACTTGCGAAGCGGATATGTTGACTTCGCCGAAACTTTCGTTCAGATTGTCCAGCATTTGCTTGAGGGAATTGCCGCACGTGTCTTTCTCACTCAAAAGATTGACTTTGACGGTCATATCACGCGAAGCTACCGTGGTAAGGCACTTGCCGTAATAAACAAACTGTTCAAGCATTTTGACAAAAGCCGAAATCGACATGCCGATCTCGTCCTTGAATACCATCGCCGTCCGCATATTGCGCCATTCTTCCTCTGA
Organism: Gracilibacteraceae bacterium; assembly: GCA_031255985.1. Classification (GTDB taxonomy): domain Bacteria; phylum Bacillota; class Desulfitobacteriia; order Desulfitobacteriales; family Syntrophobotulaceae; genus JAIRRL01. The sequence continues at coordinate 12,878 of JAIRRL010000002.1, read as the reverse complement.
AAACTCCAGGTTGCCGGTTTCCCCCACCTGCTGCAGGAAACCCAGCATCAACCTCAGCGGCTTGCCGATGATGCGGGCGATATAAATGGCCAAGACCAGAGCTACGACCAGCCCCAGCACGACAATGACGCACTGAATCAGCAGCAGCGTCTGGGTCATATCAGTCGTCTGTTCGTTTTTCGCGGCGGCGTTTTCTCTGAGGGTGTCGTTAGCTTCTCTGCCGGTCGCCACCAGCGTATCCACCAAGCCTTTCATATCCGTAAGCGTCGAAAAAATGAGATCGCTGTTTTGCGCGCGCAGGGCGGCGTAGTAATCCGGCAGACGCTCTTTGTAAAGCATCCAGGTGGCGTTGTAAGTATCCACGTCCTCCGTATCGCCGTCGCCGGCCTCGACATTCGCGTACCAGCTACTCCCGCTTTGTTCAACGTCGTTCGCAATCGACTGCATATTTGTGATATTTGCCTCAATTGTACTCGCATCGTAGTAAAGATAGGCGGACCGGTAGACTTCGGCGCGCAGCATCTGGTAATTGGCCCGCGTGAGAGCGATAGAGTCCATGACCTGCAAATCATCTTTGTACAGGGAATTTATTTCACCGTTTAGTCTGGTCATGCCTATGATGCCAAAAATCCCCACAACAAGTCCCATTAGAGCGATCAGAGAAAAAGCGACTATCAACCTGGGCGCAATTTTCATATTTCTCATCTTTTTCCATCCCTTTCTTTTGCTATGAGTATCCCCACGCTGAAATAAAATTCCATTATGCCTATTGTACGAAAATTCACCCTAAAAAACAAGGGAATAAAGAAAAAAAAAGCCACTTATTGTGACTTTTTCAATGAGAGTTAATTTTTCACGCGAGAGAAAATTTTTACTTATTTACTTAATTTCTACTGTAGCCCCAGCTTCTTCTAATTTTGCCTTGATTGCTTCGGCTTCTTCGCGGGCGACTTTCTCTTTCACTGCTTTCGGAGCGCTGTCCACCAGCTCTTTCGCCTCTTTCAGCCCGACCCCCGCGATATCTTTGACCGCCTTAATGACGTTGATCTTGGCCTGGCCGGCGTTTGTCAAAACTACGTCAAACTCGGTCGGCTCTTCTTCCGCGGCGGGAGCGGCGGCCGCGGCGGGAGCGGCCTGGACGGCCACAGCCGGGGCGGCGGCGCTGACGCCGAACTCTTCCTCAAAGGCTTTGACCAGTTCGGCCAGCTCCAACACAGTCATTTCTTTTACGATTTCTAAAACATCCGTGATTTTTGACATTTGGATTCCTCCTGTTTTTTTGATACAAATGTAAGAAATGGAACGAATTGGCCCGGGCTTCATCTACGCCGCCGATTCTTTTGTTTTGCGCAAATCTTCCAGCGCGTAGGCCAATTGTCTGAGCGGCGCCTGTAAAACATTGACCATCCCCTGCAACGGCGCGCTTATCCCGGCCAAAGTTTGCGCCAGCAGGACTTCGCGCGAAGGCAGCTCCGCCAGGCGCGACACCCCGTCCGCGTCGATTACCCGGTTTTCCAGGACGCCGGCTTTTATTTCAAAAGCCTTATACTTGCGGCTGTACTCGACCAGAATCTTGGCCGGCGCCACCGGGTCTTCCGCAAAAGCCGCGGCTGTCGGCCCTTTTAAATACGGCTCCAGACCCTGGAGTTCGATTTCATCCGCCGCGCGCCGGATCATCGTATTTTTCAGAACCCGGTACTCAATCCCAGCCGCGCGGAGCTGATTGCGCAGATCCGTGACCTCCGCCACCGTCAAACCCCGATAATCAGCCAGCACAACGCCGCGCGCCCCTCGAAACTTCTCTTTTATTTCTTCGACAATTTTCTGTTTTTCCGTATAATCAGGCATAATACACCTCCTTTCCCCGGACAAATAACAAAGCCTCTCGCCGAGGCGCAAAGGCTTGGGGGCATAAACATGCCAATCACAGCCCGGCCTCTGCAGGTTATTAAGCGAACGCCCCTGCCTTCTACGGCGGCTCAGTTTTTATTTTAAAAATCGCCCGTCGCGATTATGGCCGAATCCCCCGCCGGCTCAGCCCAGCGCTTTCAAGGGATTGATTTTCACCCCCGGACTCATCGTGGAACTCACTGTCACGCTTTGAATATACTGCCCTTTCGCCGCGGGCGGTTTGGCTTTTACGACCACTTCCGCGATCACGCGGTAATTCTCAATGAGTTTTTCTTCCTCGAAGGAAATTTTTCCCAGCGGAACGTGGATTATACCGGCTTTGTCCGCTCTGTATTCCACTTTACCGGCTTTAACCTCCCCTACCGCCCGCGCCACGTCAAAGGTCACGGTACCGGTTTTGGGATTGGGCATCAGCCCTTTCGGTCCGAGCAGACGGCCCAGCTTGCCGACGACGCCCATCATATCCGGGGTCGCGATCGCCACATCAAAATCATACCAGCCGCCTTGGATTTTTTCCGCGATATCCTCGGCCCCCACAAACTCCGCTCCGGCCGTCTCCGCTTCCTTCGCCTTCTCTCCCTTGGCGAACACCAGCACCGATCTGGTTTTGCCGGTTCCGTTCGGCAGCACCACCGCGCCGCGAATTTGCTGGTCGGCGTGTCTGGTGTCGATACCCAGACGAAAAGCGACTTCCACTGTTTCGTCAAATTTGGCCTTAGCGTTGTTTTTTACCATGGCGAACGCTTCCGCCGGCTCATGCAGAGCCTGAGCGTCATAGGACTTGAGCGTTTCTTGGTAGTTTTTTCCTCTTTTTGGCATTCTTACCTCCATGTGGTCAGCGAATAATCATTCTCCCACTCGCGCCTGTCAATCTGTGATTTCGATTCCCATGCTGCGGGCGGTTCCCTCAATCATGCGCACCGCCGCGTCCAGACTGGCGGCGTTCAGATCCTTCATCTTCAACTCCGCGATTTCCCGCACTTTCTCCGCGCTGACACTGCCCGCCTTTTGCAGATTCGGCACGGCTGAACCCGATTCCACCCCCGCCGCTTTTTTTAGAAGCACGGATGCCGGAGGCGTCTTGGTGATAAATGTAAAAGAACGATCCTCATAAATCGTAATTACCACCGGGATGACCAGTCCGACCTGATCTTTGGTGCGTTCATTGTATTCCTTGCAAAATCCCATGATATTGACGCTATGTTGTCCGAGCGCCGGGCCGATCGGGGGGGCCGGATTCGCTTTGCCCGCCTGGATAGCCAGCTTCACCATCCCGATTACCTTTTTTGCCAATCACTTCACCTCCCTTCCCGTCAATCCAGTTTCTCCACCTGACCGAATTCCAGTTCCACCGGAGTTTCCCGGCCAAACATGGAAACGGCCACTCTGATTTTCTGTTTTTCCTCGATAATATCTTGCACGACGCCGACAAATTCCCGGAACGGACCTGAAATCACCCGCACCGCCTGACCGATTTTCACGTTGATTCTGGCTTTCGGTTTTTCGATGCCCATCTGACGCAATATAGCTTCCACTTCTTCCAGCAGAAGGGGAATCGGTTTGTTGCCGCTGCCGACAAAACCGGTGACGCCGGGCGTGTTGCGCACCACATACCACGAATCGTCGGTCATATTCATCTCTACCAGGACATAGCCGGGAAAGATTTTGCGCTTGGTCATCTTCTTTTTGCCGTCGCGAATCTCTATTTCGTCTTCCATCGGCACAAGAACGCGAAAAATCTTCTCCTCCATGTTCATGGACTCGACTCTTTTTTCCAGATTAGCCTTGACCTTGTTTTCGTATCCGGAGTAAGTATGGATAACAAACCAACTTTTTCCCATGCTTATCTCCCAAGCAGCTCAATCAGCACATAAGACAGGCCGCTGTCCACTATCCAGGTAAGTACGGCCAATATGCCCACCGAAGCCAGCACTACCCCCGTATAGGTCATCAATTCCCGCCGCGTCGGCCAATGTACTTTTTTCAGCTCGGCGACCACTTCCTTGAAATACTGGCCGATTCGCTGAAAAATTCCTTTTTTGCCCTGCGTTTTCGCCGGTTTGGCTTTCGCCGCTGCTTTAGGGGCGGCTTTCACCACGCCGGTCTCTTTTTTCACAGTTTTTTTCTTTTCTCTGTCTGCAGCGGCGCCGGCGCCGTCGGCGTTATTGGCCAAGTTTTCCTCTCCGCGCGCCGCGTCCGCTTTCTTTATTGCCATTTTTTCACATCCTACCCCCAAAATAACAAAACGCAACCGGCTTCCCGCCGTCGGGAGTTATTTCGTTTCCTTGTGTACAGTGTGTACCCGGCAAGTTTTGCAAAACTTCTTGATCTCAAGACGATCGGGATCATTTTTCTTGTTTTTTATCGTCTGATAATTTCTATTCTTACACTCCGTACAAGCGAGCGTAATCGCCACGCGCACCGCCAACACCTCCCGTTTACCATTGATATGCGCCCCAAATAAGCCGCACAGCTAAATCTACCACAAATGAAAGCCGCTTGTCAAGAAAAATTGACAAAAAGGATAAAATATCGCCGGCAATCGGGCCTTATTGTTCATACCGTCTGAACCCAAAAACGCAAACGCAAGCGAAAACAGGCTAAAAACTAAAATGGACGCGCTTGACAAAAGAAGGATGATGGCGTATACTCATGCGGTAAAGCGAAAATACTTGACTCGAATGATTATACTGACTTGAATGGAGTTTCCGCGTGAAAATTGCCCAACTGGCTTATCTGTATGACTTCTACGCTCCCTTGCTTACGCCCCGGCAGCGGGACGTATGGGAATTGCGTTACAATGAGGACTTGTCCCCGCCGGAGATTGCCGGGCGGGAAAACATGAGCCGCCAGGCTGTACACGATTTGCTGCGCCGGACGGAGCGGCGGCTGTATCTCTACGAGGAACAGCTGGGTCTGGTGACGCGTTTTACCGCGGAAAAAGAAAAACTGCTTGCTTTGATTGAACTGCTTGCCGAAGCCAAAGCGGAGGATTTTAACGCCGAAACCGCCTGGCTCAGGCATAAACGCGCCCAAACCAGCGCCAGTGATATTTTAGCCGATATACTGAGGTGATATGCGATGTCTCTTTTTGGTGGATTAGGAGAAAAATTACAAGCGACTTTCAGACGGTTGCGGAGCAAGGGCCGCCTGACTGAAGCCGACGTCAGCGAAGCCATGCGGGAAGTGCGCGTCGCTCTGCTGGAAGCGGACGTGAGTTTCCAGGTGGTAAAAACCCTGGTGGCGTCCATGCGCGAGCGGGCTGTGGGCGCGGAAACCCTTGAATCGCTCACGCCGGGCCAGCAAGTGATAAAAATAGTGCAGGACGAGTTGGTCAATCTGCTCGGCCAAACGGAAAGCAAGCTGAACTTCGCCTCCCGCCCCCCCACCATCCTCATGCTGGTGGGCCTGCAAGGCGCCGGCAAGACGACCCACGCCGCCAAGCTGGGTCTGATGGTCAAAAAACAAGGCAAGCGCCCCCTTTTGGTCGCCTGCGACATATACCGCCCCGCCGCCGTCAAACAGCTTGAAGTGCTGGGCGAACAAACCGGCGTCCCTGTTTTTGTCAAAGAAAAGAGCGACCCGGTCGCTATTGCCGCCGCCGCCGTCGCCCACGCCCGTCAGCACGGCAATGACGTTATCATCATCGACACCGCCGGCCGCCTGCATATCAACGAAGAACTGATGGCCGAACTCGCCGCGATCAAAGAAAACGTCTCGCCGCGGGAGATTCTCCTGGTCGCGGACGCGATGACCGGCCAGGACGCCGTAAATGTAGCGGAATCATTCCACGCCCGCCTGGGCCTGACCGGGGTCGTCCTCTCCAAACTGGACAGCGACACCCGCGGCGGCGCGGCGCTTTCCATCAGGGCGGTCACCGGCTGCCCGATTAAACTGGCCGGTTTGGGCGAAAAAATGGACGCGCTGGAGGTCTTTTACCCGCAGCGCATGGTCTCCCGCATTTTGGGCATGGGCGACGTGACGACGCTGATCGAAAAAGCGCAGGAAGCCTTTGACGATAAAATGCTGAAGGAAATGGAGGAAAAAATTCTCCGTTCCGAACTCACTTTGGACGATTTTGTCGCTCAGGTGCGGCAATTGCGCAAAATGGGGCCTATTTCCTCTTTGCTGGAAATGATTCCGGGCGCCGGCAAACATATGAAGGACGTGCAAATAGACGAAAACCAGATCACTAAGGTGGAGGCGATCATTTCCTCCATGACGCCGGAAGAAAGGCGGAAGCCGGTCATCATCAAGGATTCGCGCAAGAAACGGATTGCGCGCGGCAGCGGCACGTCGGTTCAGGATGTGGGCCGTCTGCTCAAGCAGTACGAGGAAACAAAAAAGATGATGAAACAGTTCAACGGCGCCCAGGGAACCGGCAGAATAATCAAAAACACGCCCAATGACCAGCTCGGCGCTTTTGCCCCCGAAGCGGACTATACGCGCCCGTTCAGCATGAATATCAACAAACCTGCTGGACATAAAAAAAATAAGAAAAAGAAGAAAAGGTAAATCAGAGAAAGGAGGTGATACCTTTTGGCGACAAAAATCCGGATGCGCCGGATGGGAGCAAAAAAGAAACCTTTTTACCGCCTGGTGGTGTGCGACTCGGCTGGCCGGCGCGACGGCAAACCCATAGAAGAAATAGGATATTATGATCCGACGCGGGAACCGCGGCAGGTAAAAATCGACGAAGCCCGCGCCCTGCACTGGCTGCGGGAAGGCGCCCGGCCCTCCGACACTGTCAGATCTTTGTTCCGGCAAGCCGGCGTCATGCAAAAATTCCGGGGGACTAACAAGGACTTGCCGGAAAGCGCCAGTCAAAGCCCTGATCTTTTAGCAAAAGACGGCAGCCAAGACTTTGGCCGCGACGAATGAGGTGACGCCCGTGAAAGAAGTGGTGGAAATTTTGGCGAAAGCCATCGTGGAAAATCCGGAGCAAGTGAAGACCGAAGAAACGGCGACGGACAGAACCATCCATATCAAACTCTCAGTCGCCGAAGAAGACATGGGCAAAGTTATCGGCAAACAGGGCCGCATCGCTAACGCCATCCGCACCGTCGTAAAAGCGGCCGCGCTCAAAGACGGCCGCAAAGTAATCCTGGATATTGACTGAACTTAACCTGAAAGCGCCAGGCCGCCGGCCTGGCGCTTTCAGCGCTCAGTTCAGAGTTTGCAGACGGGACAGCGCGCGCTTCAGGGCGGCCTCCGCCCGCAGAAGGTCTGTCCCCTCTTTTTGGCGCAGACGTTGTTCCGCCCGCTCCTTGGCGGCTTCCGCCCTGGAACGGTCGATCATCTCCGCGGTTTCCGCGGTTTTGGCCAGGATGGTTACCTTATTGTCCGCCACCTCCAAAAACCCGCCCCCGATACTGATCTTGCGGACGCGGCCTTCCCGCTCATAGCGGACGATCCCCGTAGCCAGACCGGCAATCAGCGGGGCGTGGCGGGCAAGAATCCCCAACTCCCCTTCCACGCCCGGTACAACCACAAAATCCACCTCGCCGGTAAACACTTCCCCGGCCGGCGCGGCTACAGTCAATAAAAACGGCGTTGCCACGATATATCAAGCCCCCATTTTGCCGGCTTTTTCCACGGCTTCATCCACCGAACCTACATATTGGAACGCTTCCTCCGGCAAATCGTCGTGGCGGCCGTCGCAAATTTCCTTGAAACTCCGCACGGTTTCCTTCACCGACACATATTTTCCCTTCATGCCCGTGAACGTCTCCGCCACCGTAAAAGGCTGGGAGAGGAAACGCTGAATCCGCCTGGCCCGGCTGACGAGAATCTTGTCGTCCTCGGACAGTTCCTCCATGCCCAGAATAGCGATGATATCCAGCAATTCCTTATACCGCTGCAAAATACGCTGGACTTCGCGGGCCACGCCGTAATGCTCCTCCCCGACAATAGCGGGGGTCAATATCTGGGAAGTTGAATCCAGCGGATCAACCGCCGGGTAAATCCCCATTTCCGATATTGAACGCGAGAGAACGGTTTTTGCGTCCAAATGCGCGAACGCCGTCGCCGGCGCCGGATCGGTCAGATCGTCCGCCGGGACGTAAATAGCTTGCACCGAAGTGATGGAACCGGCTTTGGTCGAAGTGATCCGCTCCTGTAAATTGCCCATTTCCGTGGCTAAAGTCGGCTGATAACCGACGGCGGAAGGCATACGGCCCAGCAGAGCCGAAACCTCCGAGCCGGCCTGAGTAAAACGGAAAATATTGTCAATAAAAAGCAGTACATCCTGGTTTTGCTCGTCCCGGAAAAATTCAGCCATGCTGAGACCGGTCAACGCCACGCGCAGACGCGCTCCGGGCGGCTCGTTCATCTGCCCGAACACCATCGCCATCTTATTGATAACGCCGGATTCCTTCATTTCATTCCAGAGATCATTGCCCTCGCGCGTCCGTTCCCCGACGCCGGAAAAAACGGAGATACCGCCGTGCTGAGTGGCAATATTATTGATCAGCTCCTGAATCAAAACGGTTTTACCGACGCCCGCGCCGCCAAAAAGGCCGATTTTGCCGCCTTTGGCGTAAGGGGCCAGCAGATCCACCACTTTTATCCCGGTTTCCAGCATCGTGTCCGTCGTTTCCTGGTCGACAAATTCCGGGGCCGGGCGGTGAATCGGGTAAACATGGCCGGTATCTATCGGCGGCAAATTGTCAATCGGCTGCCCAAGCACGTTGAACATGCGGCCGAGGGTTTCGCCCCCGACGTTAACGCTGATGGGCGCGCCCGTGTTGATGGCGTCCATGCCCCGCACCATGCCGTCCGTGGACGACATGGCGACGCAGCGCACTGTATCGTTGCCCAAATGCTGCGCTACTTCCAGCGTCAGATCCAGACCGCCGCCCTCGTCTTTGACCAGAATAGCGCTGTAGATTTCCGGCAGGTACTCCGGATCAAAGGCCACGTCCACGACCGGGCCGGTTATCTGTATGACTTTCCCTTTGGTTGACATATAAACTCCCTTCAGAGCGGAAACGAGTTCGGTTGCGGGCGGCGCGGCCGGCCGCCCTTATTCCAGCGCCGCCGCGCCGCCGACGATTTCCGTTATTTCCGTTGTGATCGCGGCCTGACGCGCGCGGTTCATAGCAAGCGTCAGCTTATCTATCATCTCTTTCGCGTTTTCAGTCGCCGAATCCATCGCCGTCATTTTAGCCCCCAGCTCGCTGGCCTTGCTCTCCAGCAAAGCGTTGAACAGCTTGCTTTCGATATAGCCCGGCAAGAGTAAATCCAGCATTACGGCCGGCGACGGCTCAATGATGTACTCGCCCGCTCCGCCCTCAGCCGCCGGTTCAATCGGCAAAAGCCTGACCACCGTCGGAATCTGGTTTAAAACTGACACGAAACGGGCGTATATGACGCGCACCTCATCCAAGGCGCCGCTCGCGTAAAGCTCCGTCGCCTGCGCCGCGATCCGGCGGGCGGCGGCAAAATCCGGGCTGTCGCCTGTCCCGGTAAATTGAGCGCGAATATCCGCGTCTCGCCGGCGAAAAAAATCCAAGCCTTTTTGGCCGACGATAATCAGCGAACGGGCAGCCCCGTCCTCCACTGCCAATTCCTCGCGGGCGGCGCGGATGAGATTGGCGTTGAACCCGCCGCACAGACCTTTGTCCGAGCTGACGAGGATATAGCCAATATTTTTGACTGGCCTTTTATCAAGCAGTGGATGCGAGAAATCGCCGCCTGAGGCCGCGAGCCGCGCCAGCATGGCCCGCAGCTTCTCGGCGTAAGGCCGGGACGCGACCACTTTTTCCTGGGCGCGCCGCAACTTGGAAGCCGCAACCATCTTCATCGCCTTCGTTATTTGCTGCATATTAGCAACGCTGCGGATACGACGGCGAATATCGCGTACTCCCGCCACTTCACTCACCTACTCTCTTCTCAGGCCAAAAAACCTTCTTTAAATTCATTGATGGCCGCGCCCAGCGCTTCCTCAAAATCGCCGCTCAGGGCTTTTTCCGCGCGGAGTTTGTCCATCAGAGCGCCTTTGACGTCGCTCATATAGCGCAGCAATTCTTTCTCAAATTCTCCAATTCTTTCCAGTGGCACGTCGTCGATATATCCCCGCGTCGCGGCGAAAATGACGACGACCTGATCCTCGACCGCCATCGGATCGTATTGCTGCTGCTTCAGAATTTCCATCGTTTTTTGCCCGCGATTCAGACGGGCCTGCGTCGATTTATCCAGGTCTGAGCCGAATTGGGCGAAAGCCGCCAATTCGCGGTAGGAGGCCAAATCAAGCCGAAGCTGGCCCGCTACTTGTTTCATGGCCTTGATCTGGGCGTTGCCGCCAACGCGGGACACCGATATGCCGACGTTGATCGCCGGACGGAACCCGGAATAAAACAGATCGGATTCCAAGAATATCTGCCCGTCCGTGATGGAAATAACATTGGTTGGGATATAGGCGGAAATATCGCCAGCCTGCGTTTCAATAATAGGCAGCGCCGTAAGCGAGCCGCCGCCTTCTTCCGGGGAGAGCTTGGCCGCCCGTTCCAGCAGGCGCGAGTGAAGATAAAACACATCGCCCGGAAAAGCCTCGCGGCCCGGCGGGCGGCGAAGCAGCAAGGATAATTCGCGGTAAGCCACCGCCTGTTTGGTCAGATCGTCGTAAACCATGAGTACGTGTTTGCCGTTGTCGCGGAAATATTCTCCCATGGCGCAGCCGGCGTAAGGCGCGATATAGAGCATAGGCGCCGGTTCCGAAGCCGTAGCCATGACGACGATGGAATAATCCATCGCTCCCGCCTCTTCCAGTTTTTTCACTACGCCGGCCACGGTAGACTGTTTCTGGCCGACCGCGACGTAGATGCAGATGCAGTCCTTGCCGCGCTGATTAATGATCGTATCGATAGCCAGCGCCGTTTTGCCCGTCTGCCGGTCGCCGATGATCAGTTCCCGCTGGCCCCGGCCGATCGGAACCATGGAATCAATCGACTTCAGACCGGTTTGCAGCGGTTCGTGCACCGATTTGCGGTTGACGACGCCGGGGGCGCGCGTTTCGATCGGCCGGTATTCCGCGGCTTTGATTTCCCCTTTGCCGTCGATCGGCTGCCCCAGCACGTTGACGACGCGCCCGATCAGAGCGTCGCCCGCCGGCACTTCCACAATGCGGCCCGTGCTTTTCACCTGATCGCCTTCTTTGATGCCGGCGAAAGGGCCGAGAATAACGCAGCCGATATTATCTTCCTCCAGATTCATGACCATGCCGAAAACACCGCCGGGAAACTCCAGCAGCTCGCCCATCATGGCGTTTTCCAGGCCGTAAATCCGGGCGATGCCGTCGCCCACCTGAATGACGGCGCCGACGTCAACCACTTCGAGAGCAGATTCATAACGCTCAATTTGCTGTTTTATGATGGAACTTATTTCTTCAGGACGCAGATTCATCCTATTCGTTCACCCCAATTCCTCCGGACTCGCCGGAAACGTCGTCAAAGCGCCGCCGTCAATTCCCGCCGCATTTTTTCCAACCGGGCCGCAAGCGTGCCGTCCATAACACGGTCGCCGATTTTCAGTTTGGCGCCGCCGATCAGATTCCCGTCCACCCGCGTCAGCAAACGCACTTTTTTGCCGGTCAGGCGGCGCACCGCATCCTCCAGCGCCCGCTGCTGCGCGGCGCTCAGTTTGACGGCGCTGGTCACCGCAGCCTCCAGCACTTGATTTTTTTCGTCGGCCAGCCGTGAAAACTCGCGCTGAATCAGCGGCAGAATATCCTGACGCCGGCGGTCGAGCAACAAGTAGAAAAAACGCCGGGTTAATTGACTCGTTTCCTGACCGAAAATCTGTTCCATCATCGCGCGTTTTTGCGCCGGCTCAATTTTCGGATGGCCGAGCAGATACTTCAGTTCCGGCTCGTCCCGGAAATAACCGGCCAGTTCCCGCAATTCGCGGTCGATCCCGTCCGTTGTTCCGGTTTCCGCGGCCAGTTCAAACAGGGCCTTGGCGTAGCGGCGGGCCGCAGCTCCCTCTAGCATGGCCTACCGTCTCCTATCTCCTGAATGAATTGCTCCACCAACTCGGCCTGACCGCTCAAATCCAGCCGGGCGCGCAACAATTTTTCCGCCACCGCGATCGAAAGCTCCGCTACTTGCGCTTTGACCTCGGAGACGGCTTTTTCCCGCTCCCGTTCAATTTCCGCCAGAGCGGACTCTTTGAGTTTTTCCGTTTCGCGCCGCGCCGCCTCCACTATTTCCGCGCCGCGTTTTTCACTGGTTTGCGCGGCCTGTTCGATAAGGCTTCGCGCTTCCTGACGGGCTTTGGCCATTTCTTCCTGATATTCCCGTCTGATCCGTTCCGCTTCCTGTCTTTCCGCCTCGGCTTGCGCCAGGTTTTCCTTAATGAACAGGCGGCGTTTTTCCATCATGCCCATCAGCGGTTTCCAGGCGAATTTAGCCAGTATCCAGACCAAGATCAGAAAAGAAATTATTTGCGCCGGTAAAGTCAGGTCTATCGCAACGGGATTCAAATAATCCCCTCCCCTCCTTACATTAGGTCGCCGCCGGGAGAAACCCGCTTAACGCGGTGTTCTCATTTGGCGAATACCATAATCAGAGCGATGACCCAAGTCAGAAGGGGAAGCGCCTCGATCAAACCGACGCCGATAAACATCAGCCCCTGCAAGGAGCCTTTGGCTTCCGGCTGGCGGGCCACGCCCTCAATCGTGCTGCGGATAACATAACTGTTGCCGAACGAAGCCCCCAGCGCGGCCGCTCCGGCGGCGATCCCCGCGCCAATCATTGCTGCTGCGGAAACATCCATGAGTAAATCCTCCTTTGAATTAAAAAAATGCGGGTCAATGTTCGCTGCTTCCGATTGCCTGGGCGATATAGGCCGTGGAAAGCACCGTGATCACAAAAGACTGAATCGCGCCAATGAAAATACTGAATCCCAGCCAGACGGTCATCGGCAGCGCCCCGCCGAATACCGCGATTCCCGGCAACATAAGAATAACG
>JAIRRL010000230.1 GCA_031255985.1 Gracilibacteraceae bacterium | reverse complement strand
ATGTGCCACCACTCCATTGGCAGCGGCCGAACCGCTCCCTAAAAATTTGCTCCGTGGTTTTCCCTCTTTATACGAATACCTGGCCTGTCATGATCTGGCGCGCGGTTCGCCCGATCGCCGCCCGCGTGACTTTGTAGCCGCCGTTTTCTTCCGTCAGGCCCGCTTCCACTTCGATGACGCCGCCGGGATGGCCCAGGCGCACTGTTTGGATTTTTCCTGTATTACGGCGATTAAACTCATGCGCAATCGTTCCCGGCGTGAGCGAAGCTATGGCCGTGCAGACGGAGCCGGTGCCGGCGTAAGTTTTGTGCATGATCTGCATAAACATCATCCGGACTGTGAAATCAATATCCGCCGCCGCGATCTGCTTTTGCTCCAGATGCGTCACATAAGCGCGGGCGGGAGAAACGAGTACTAAATGTGGCGTGTTGCGGCTTTCGGCCCCCGCCGCCGGATCGGAGATCAGTCCGGCCAGGTAGGCGCCCTGACTGCGGATCGCTTCCAGCCGGGCGAGGAGTTCGGGGTTTTTATCGACGTCCGCCGGCATTTCCGTTCCGGCGAGACCTGCGTCGGCGGCTCTGACAAAGATCTGGCAGGTGGCGGCGTCCACGATGGAGATTTCCAAGTCGCCCCAGCCTTCGACCTCCACTCTGTCGCGCACCCGGCCGGTGGGCAGGAATTTTCCCGTCAGCGCGCCGGCCGTCCCGCTGAAATCCACATTGATCCGCGCGCCGGTTCCCGGCACGCCGGCGATGGCGTAGTCGCCTTCTTCGAGGAAGCGCCCGTCCCGCACCGGCGTTTCGGCGATCAGGATTTTACCGGTGTTCCGGTTGTACATGCGCACGATCGTGACCGGCTCCACCGCTTTGACCAGGCCCATATTGATCGCGAAAGGGCCGACGCCTGAGGTGATGTTACCGCAGAGCGACTTGTAATACACTTTGGCGTGATCTATGGCCACCTGACCGAAAGTGTACTCAATATCAGCGTCCGGCCGCCGGGAGGGCGCCACCACGGCCACCTTGCTGGTGAGGGGGTCGGCGCCTCCCAAACCGTTGATCTGACGCGCGTCCGGGCTGCCGAATATTCTCAGGATCACGCGGTCGCGCTCCGCCGCGTCTTGCGGCAGATCGTTTTCCAGAAGATAAACCCCTTTGCTGGTGCCGCCGCGCAGTATGACGCAGCGAATTGCCTGGCTCATAAAGCAATTTCCCCCGAATCCCGCTGTAGGCGCTACACTAATAATTGGGTGAGTTCGCTGATGTTGGCTGTTTTTTCCAAATTCCAAACCAGGTCGAAGATTTGCCGCTGCCTGGCCGGGTCAAGTTTGTGGCTGCTCAGGTTCACAAATTTGTCATAATGTTCCTGATCGGTCATGGGATTCTCGTAGGATCCCTTCGGGTAGTCCACCTGGGAGACCAAAGTCCGCCCGTCTTTCAAGGCGACAAGGAGGCGGCAGGACACGCCCCTGGGCAAGGAGGGTTCCGGTTTGATCTCCAGCATCCGGCAAAGCCGCATCAGCGACTTGTTTTGCAAATTGACTTCGTCGTACTCGTCAAAGAGCGCTTTGCCGAAAGTAAGGGCCGCCGCCACGGAATAAGGCAGGCTGACCTGGGACATGTGGTAGCTTTCCGGTTCCTTGATGTCGTGATAATGGGCCCATTCGGGGTGACGCTCGCAGATCATGCTCTCCACGTCGTCCAGGCTGAAATCATGTTTGCCGCGAATTTCCAGGGCGCAGTCGATCGCGTTGTGGATGGGGCGGGCGCAGGAATAGGGTTTATACTCGAAGGAAACGCGAAAATCCCGGCCCAGGCCGGCCGTCAGACGCTCAAGCTCGGCTGTATCGGCAAAAGCCCGGCAAAATCCCCGCTCTCCCTCCAAGATCGTCTCGGCGCCGGTAAAACCCCGCTGGGCAAAAAGAGCGGCGGTGACGCCGTTTCTGGCGGCCGGGCCCGGATTGAACCTTTTTTGCATGGATTTGCCGTACATCTCCATCAGGCCCGACGCTTGCGCTCCGGCCAAACCCAGGCAGCTGACCATCTGCTCGGAGCTGAGAGCCAAAATCCTGCCCGCCGCCGCCGCCGCGCCGAAAACGCCGCAAGTAGGCGTGGTGTGAAAACCCCGGTTGCGCAAGGACGGATTGGTCGCTTCGCTGATCCGGTTGATATACTCGCTGCCCAACTCCACCCCGGTCAGAAAGGTCTTGCCGTCGGCGTCCGCCCACTCCGCCGCCGCCAGCGCGGCGGAAACCGTCTGGGGGCCTGTGTGGAAATAAGCCAGAATATCCACGTCGTCCAGCTCAATGCTGTGGGAGAGGATGGCGTTGGCAAAAGCGGCGTTGTAAGGAGCGGATTTGCAGCCCTGGCCTATGACCGTACACTTGCCTTTCTCGGCAAAATCACGGGCAAACCCGGCCGCGACGCGCCCGCTGTCCGGTTTGCCGCCGCCGTAAGCGCAGCTGATATAGTCCAGGATGTCTTTTTTGCACTGGCTGACGATTTCCGCCGGAATGGCCTCATAACTGAGCTCGGCGCCATATTTTGCCAGAGTTTCTGTGTAGTTCATTGTTCCTCCTGCCGAAAATCTTTGTTAAGTCTGCGTTTAGTCAGCGATTCAGATCCGCGTCAAACCGGCGATTCAAGTCTGCAATTCCGCCTGTACGTATGGCAGCAGTCCGCCCGCGCTGATGATATCTTGCAAAAAACCCGGCAAAGGCTGGCTGTGAAAAACCTTGCCGCTGGCGAGATTGCGGATCTCCCCCGTGCTTGTGTCCATCTCTACCTCGTCTCCCTCGCCGACCTCCCGGTTCAGTCCGGGGCATTCCACGGTGATCAGGCCGATATTGACGGCGTTGCGTAGAAAAATACGTCCGAACGAGCCGGCGATAACAGCGGCGACGCCGTTTGCTTTCAGCAGCGCCGGCGCTTCTTCCCTGGAACTGCCGCAGCCGAAGTTGCCGCCCCCGACGATCACATCTCCCGCCCGGACGCCGGGGACAAAGTCGGGCCGGGCGTCCGCGAAGCAATGTTTTTTCAGCGCTTCCGGATCGGGGATGTTCAGATAGCGAGCCGGAATGATCTGATCCGTGTCCACCGAGTCGCCGAACTTCCAGACTCTGCCTTTTATGACCGCCATCTATTCACCTCCT
>JAIRRL010000181.1 GCA_031255985.1 Gracilibacteraceae bacterium | reverse complement strand
TTCCACCGGCGGAACGCCGTAGGCGGCGGTAAAACGGAGGTTAATTCTGATGATTAAAGTTTATTTAGCCGGCGCCCGCGGCCGGATGGGGCGCATGGTCGCCGACACCATCCCGCGCCAGCCCGATATGGAACTGGTAGGGGCGGCGGATATCCTGGGCGCGGGAGAGGAATTGCCCCTTCCGGCGGGAAAAGCGCCGCTGCGCCTGGACGCCGAACCGGAAACGGAGAGGCTCCGGGAGCTGGGAACGGATGTTTTGGTTGATTTTACCAATAAACAGGCGGCCGGCAAAAACGCCGCCGCTGCTCTCCGGGCCGGCGCCAGGCCGGTGATCGGCGCCACCGGGCTGGATGAGGACGCGCTGGCCGAACTCCGGCGCCTGAGCCGGGAGACGGGAATCGGGGTGTTTATCGCCCCTAATTTCGCTTTGGGGGCCGTCCTGATGATGAAATTCGCCGAACAGGCGGCCGCATATTTTCCCGACGTGGAAATCATAGAAATGCACCATGACCGCAAACTGGACGCCCCCTCCGGCACGGCCCTTTTGACGGCGGAACGGATTGCCCGCGCCCGCCGCCCCAAACGCCAGGGCCACGCGGAGGAAAGCGAGAAATTGCCGGGAGCGCGGGGCGGCGATTTTGAAGGGATGCGTATCCACGCCGTCCGGCTGCCGGGGCTGGAAGCGCATCAGGAAGTGATTTTCGCCGGCTACGGTCAATCGCTCCTCATCCGGCACGACGCCTACAGCCGCGAGACTTACATGCCCGGCGTCACCCTCGCCGTGAGGAAAGCGCGCGAACTGACGGATTTCGTCGTCGGATTGGAAAATTTCCTGTAGTGCAAATCCAGACCTTGAAGAAAAGCAAGATATAAGAGGTAATAAGAGCATGGAACAGGCGGAATTAGCCGCGCTCCTTTTTCCCAAGACCGGCAAAACCCTGGCGGATTACGAAACGGTTTACCCGCCGCGCCGTCTCCCTCCCGGCGCGCCGGTGACGCGGCTCGCCCCCAGTCCCACCGGGTTTATCCATCTGGGCAATGTATACGGGGCTTTGGCCAGCGAGCGGCTGGCGCATCAGAACGGCGGCCTTTTTTTGTTGCGGATTGAAGATACGGACGAAAAACGGGAAAAACCGGGGGCGGTCGAGGCCCTGATTGAGGCGCTGGCTTATTTCGGTCTCCGTTTTGACGAAGGAGCGGCGGCGGCGGGCGAGCGGGGGGCTTACGGCCCTTACCGGCAAAGGGAGCGGGTCGGGCTGTACCACGCCGCGGCGCGGGCGCTGACCGAGCGCGGTCTGGCTTATCCCTGTTTCTGCTCGGAGGAAGAACTGCAGGAAATCCGGGCGGCTCAGGCAGCGGCCGGGGCTAATTTCGGCTATTACGGCGCCTGGGCTAAATACCGGGATCTGCCGCCGGCAGAAGCGCGGCGGCGCCTGGAGAGGGGCGAACCTTTTGTTCTCCGCTGGCGCGCGCCGGAAGCGGCGGCGGCCGCGACGGTCACGGTGACGGACGCCGTCCGCGGCGCTCTCGTTTTACCGGCCAACGAACAGGATATAGTGCTGCTCAAATCAAACGGCGTCCCCACTTATCATTTCGCCCATGTGGTGGACGATCATTTCATGCGCGTGACGCACGCCGTCCGGGGGGAGGAATGGCTGCCCTCCTTGCCCGTTCACGCCCAGCTTTTCGCCGCTTTGGCCTGGGAGCCGCCGGTTTACTGCCATACGCCGCTGCTCCTGAAAATGGAGGGCGGGGGCAAGCGCAAGCTGTCCAAACGCAAGGATCCGGAGCTGGCGCTGGATTTTTACCGGCGGGAAGGCTATCATCCCCTGGCTGTGCGCGAATACCTGATGACGATTTTGAATTCCGGCTATGAGGAATGGCGGCTCGCTCATCCGGGGACCGATATGGAAGAATTTTCCTTTTCCTTGGCCAAAATAGGCGCTTCCGGCGCTTTGTTCGATTTGCAGAAGTTAAACGATATCAGCAAAAACGTTTTCGCCGCCCTGGCGCCGGAGGAAACAGCCGATTTTCTCCGCCAATGGGCGGAGGCGATGTCGGTGTCTGCCCTTCTGAAGGCGCCGCGGGAATACCTGACGGCCATTGCCGCGATCGGCCGCCGGGAAGCGAATCCGCGCAAGGATTTTATCTACGGGGCGCAGATTTTTTCCTTCATCAGTTTTTTCTTTGACGAATGTTTCCAAGCGGAAGATCCCCTGCCGGACAATATGACAGGGGCGGAGGCGGGGCGCATTTTGACCGAGTATCTGGCGGCCTACGACCACGCCGCCGGCAAAGACGGCTGGTTCGCGGCGCTCAAGCGTCTGGCGGTCGCGGGCGGCTACGCGGAAAAACCCAAGGATTATAAAAAACAGCCGGAGCTGTATAAAGGACATATCGGCGATGTGAGCGCGGTTATCCGCCTGGCGCTCAGCGGCCGGAAAAATTCGCCCGACCTGTGGGAGATTCAGCAGGCGATGGGCGAGCAGCGGGTGCGCGGCCGTCTCGCCGCCGCGCGGCAACGGTATGGCGGGCCGGGCTGAGCGATTATACGCGCGTCTGCGCGCCGGCGTTCTCCCCTCTCTCCTGCCGCCGGGCAGCCGCGTGCTGGCGGCGGTGTCCGGCGGGCCGGATTCGGTCGCCCTCGCTCATATCTTATGGCGTTATCTCAGGGAAAGCGCCGGAGCGGCGGACGGCGGGGAAACAGCGGCGGGCAGCGGGGAAGCGGCTGACAGCGGGGCTTTGCTGGTCTTAACCCATGTCAATCACGGAACGCGGCCGGAAGCGGCGGCGGAAGAAAAACTGACCGCCGATTTGGGGCGGCGGCTGGGCGCGCCGGTGCGCGTCCACCGTTTTGACGCCAAGGCTTACGCCCAAGGACGGGGCGTGGGTTTTCAGGCCGCGGCGCGTGAATGGCGCTATGCCCGCTGGCGGGAGGATATGGCCGCCGCGGGCTGCTCTTTGCTGGCGACGGCCCATCACCGGGGCGATCAGGCGGAGACGGTGCTGCTCCGGCTGCTCCGGGGCGGCGGCGGCAGCGGCCTGGCCGGCATCCGGCCGGAGCGGGACGGAATTATCCGGCCTTTGCTGGATGTGAGCAAAAGCGAACTTCTCGCTTATTGCGCGGAGGAAAATCTGGCTTACGCCGAAGACGCGAGCAATCTGACCGGGGCCTATGACCGCAACCGCGTCCGCCTCCATCTCCTGCCCCTGCTGCAAGCGGAGTATAACGACCGGGTGGAAGAAGCGCTCAGCCGGGCGGCGGCGGCGCTGGGCCGGGATGAGGATTATTTTGCCGCCGTCATTGAGGAAAAATGGCCGCTCTACGGAACGCTTACCCCCGCGGGGGCGCGTCTCAGTTTTGCCGCCTGGCGGGAGCCGGCGGCGATTGTAGTCAGGCTGCTGCGCCGGGCGGCGGCTCTCGCCGGCGGCCCGGAGCGGGGGCTGACCTACGCTCAGTTGGAAGCGCTGCGGCGCGGAGGCGGCCGGCCCGGCTGGCGCTTGGATTTACCGGGGCTGAAGGCGTGGACGGAAAAATCCGCGCTTATTCTAGCCCCGGCCGCGGGGCGGGGAGGCGCGGCGCCGGATCCGCCGGCGCCTGCGGAGGCGTTGCGGGCCGTCTGGCAGGATTTGTTCTGGGGACGGGCCGGATTATGGCCCGCAACGCCTCCGCCGGGCTTTAGCCCGGCGCCTCCCCGGCCCCGGCGGGGGCGGCCGGACTGGAGCGGCCGCCTGCTCGCCCCCCTGGCCGCCGGAGAGCTGGCGCTCCTGCCAGACCCGTTGGTCTGGCGCTGCCGGCAACCGGGCGACAAGTGCCGGCAGCCCGGCGGCTGGCATAAAAGCTTGAAAAACGTCTGGCAGGCGGCCGCGGCGCCGGCCGGCCGGCGCGAGCTTTGGCCCTTGCTGGCGGCCGGCGGCGAAATCATCTGGATACCCGGCCTGCCCCCGCTGCCGGCCTGGCGGCCGGCGGCCGGGGCGGAAACGGTGTATGCTTGCGTGGATTTTTCTGAGTTTCTGAGTCTTCGGTAGGATGTGTGGAAACATCATGCGATCCTCCCCGGCAAGTCTATCGTAACATTTGAACAGCGGAGCATGACGAGTGCCAACAAGTT
>JAIRRL010000152.1 GCA_031255985.1 Gracilibacteraceae bacterium | reverse complement strand
TCGGTCAGTGCCTCGCCCCCTGCGCCCGCAGCGTCCCGGCGACGGAATACCGGGACATCCTCGCCAAAGCCGCTCTTTTTCTCAAAGGCGAGCAGCAGGAAATCCTCCGCTGGCTGAAGGAAAAAATGAACCAGGCCTCGATGGATCTGCGCTTTGAGCAAGCCGCCGAATACCGGGATCTGATCGGCGAATTGCGGCATTTGCGCGAAAAACAAAGCGCTCTCTTGGACGACGAGCGCGACCGGGACGTAGTCGCCTGGGCCAGCAATGATTCTCTGCTCAGCGTCCAGATTTTGTTTTACCGCCACGGCGGCCTGATTCAGCGCAGCGGCTTCCTGACGCCTTTTTACGAGCTGCCGGAAGAAGCCTTCGTCTCGTTTTTGATGCAATATTACGCGGATAACAGCGCCATGCCGCCGGAAATCTGCGTTCCGCCGCTTGAGCCTTCGCCCGTGCTGGAAATCCTGCCGCTCACCATTCCCAGGCGGGGCAAGGCGGCCGACCTCGTGCGCCTGGCCCAAACCAACGCCGAAACGGCGCTGAACGAAAAAATTCAGCTGGAAGGAAAAAAAGCGGCCGAGCGGGAAAGCGTGCTGACGGCGCTGGCAGCCCTGCTGGCTATTCCTGCCGCTCAGACGATCGAGGTTTTTGACATATCCAATCTCGCCGGCACGAATATTGTCGGCGGCATGGTACAGTTTACCGGCGCCCGCCCCAACCGGGCCGCTTACCGTAAATTCCGCCTCGACTCCCAGCCGCATCAGGACGACGCCGCCTGTATGCGCGAGGTAATCTCCCGCCGCTACGGCCGCTTAAAACGCGAGGAAGGCCAGTTTCCCGACCTGATCCTCGTGGACGGCGGCCGCGGCCAGATCAACGCCGCCCTGGCCGCTTTGCGCGAGCTGGAACTCGATTTGCCTGTGGCCGGCCTGGTCAAAAACGACCGCCACCGTACCAACGCCCTCATGAACGCCGCCGGGCGCGAACTGCCGCTCAACGACAGCCACCGCCTCGTTTTCCGTTTTCTGGAATACATGCAGGAAGAAGTTCACAGATTTGCCATTGCTTACCATCGCCGCCAGCGGCTGAAACAGATGACGCTTTCCCAATTGGATGAAATCCCCGGCGTCGGCGTGGCCAGGCGGCGGATGCTGCTGACCAAATTCGGCTCCGCTGAGGGCGTGGCCGCGGCGACGGAGGAAGAACTGCGCGCCGCCGGGCTGCCCCCGCGCGTCGCCCTGGCGGTGCGGAATCATTTTCACCGGGGCGGCCGGGAAACGGGCGGAACCGGCGCCGGGACTGGGACCGGGACTGGGGCCTGAATATGGAAAACGCGGAAAATATGGAAAAAGAAGTGCTGGCCGGCTGCGGCGGCGCGGAACGCATCATCGTAATGGGAGGGAGTTTTGACCCTGTGCATTGCGGTCATCTCGCGGCGGCGGCGGCGGCGCGGAACCGGCTCGCCCCCGCCGCCGTTCTCTTTGTGCCGGCGGCCGTGTCCCCTTATAAGCGGAGTACCGGCGCCCCGGCGGCGGCCCGGCTGGAGATGACCGCGCTGGCGGCGGCCGGACGGCGGGATTTTTACGTCACCGGCCTGGAAATCGAGCGCGGCGCCCCCAGTTTTACGGTGGACACCTTGCGTTTGCTCCGGCAATATTTTCCCCGGCCGGAACTGTGGCTGGCGGCGGGCGCGGACGTGATCGCCGATCTGCCGGGCTGGAAAGAGGCGGCGGCCATCAAAAGCCTGGCCCGCCTGGTCTGCGTCAGCCGGCCGGGTTACGCGCCGGCGGCCCTCCCCGGCTGGGACATCGAAATCATCAGCGCCGCAACGCCGGATGTCTCGTCTTCCATGATCCGGGCGCGGGTGCGGGCGGGGGCGCCGCTGGCCGGACTGACGCCGGCGGCGGTGGCGCGCTACATAGAGAAGGAGAGGTTGTACCGGGCGTGAAGTTTGGCATATTTTGCATGGTCATGGCGGGCGTCCTCTGGAGCACGGCCGGGGCGCTGGTGAAGTATCTCCCCTGGTCGCCGCTCGCGATCGCCTGCCTGCGCAGTTTGCTGGCGGCCGGCCTGCTCTTTTTTTACGTCCGGAAAAAAAACGGTCTGCGCTTCCGCCTCTCCAAAACGGTCGTCGCCGCCGCTTTATGTATTATGGCCACGATGATCCTTTATATCAGCGCCGTTAAACTGACGATCGCCGCCAACGCCGTCCTGCTCCAATACACGGCCCCCGCTTTTATCGTCATTTACACGGCTTTATACCGGCGGACGCGCCCCCGTTTGCTGGAAATTATTACCTGCGCTTTCATTTTTGCCGGCGTCACGCTGCTTTTTCTGGACAAAATAGGCGGGGGCTACTGGCTGGGCAATTTGCTCGGCCTGCTCGCCGGCGTCGCCTTTGGCGGGCTTTGTTTCATCAATACGCTGGAGGGCGCGGATCCGCCGGTCGCGACCATGCTGGGAAACGCCGGGCTGGTTCTTCTCCTGCCTTTTGTCTTCACGGATCCGGCGGTGGCGGCGGCCGGGGGGCGCGAATGGCTCGTGATCATCGCATTGGGCGTGTGCCAGCTGGGGGGCGGCTATCTCTTTTTCTGCGAGGGGATCAGCCGGGTGCCGGCCTTCACGGCGGCGGTGACGGCGGCGCTGGAGCCTGTTCTCACCCCGATCTGGGTTTTCGCGGCCATGGGGGAAAAACCGGGGGGCATGTCTTTGCTGGGCGGCGCCGTTGTGATCGCCGTCATTATGGTCTATAACCTATTGCGGGCGGAAAGAGATCAGCCGGGAAGCGTCCTCTTTTGGCCGGCTTTGTGGGTAGGGCGTCTGACTGCTTGCGCGCTCAGACTGGCGGGACGGCGCGGCACGACTTTACCGGGCGCGGCGGCCCGGCGCCTTTGCCGGCGGCTGCCCGCGCGGTTGGGCGGCGCTTACCGGGAGGGGGTCGTGGTGATCACGGGTACGAACGGCAAAACCACGACCAATAATCTGCTGGCCGCTATTTTGGCGGCGGCGGGCAAAAAAGCGGCCTACAACGCCGAAGGGGCCAATATGTTAAACGGGATCTGCACGGCCCTGCTCCGGGACGCGACCTGGCGGGGCCGAGCCGGCAGCGATATTTTGCTGGCGGAAGTGGACGAGGGCAGTCTGCCGGAATTCTGCCGGGAGCTGACGCCGCGCCTGGCGGTGGTGACTAATTTTTTCCGGGATCAGCTCGACCGCTACGGGGAGCTGGACGCCACGGTGGCCACGGTGGGCAAGGCTTTGCCGCCGGAGACGGAACTGCTCCTGAACGCGGACGATCCACTCGCGGCGAGCCTGGCCGCCGGCCGGGAAAAAGTCTTTTTTTACGGGGCGGCGGCTCTGCCCGGCGGCGAGGGTGAGGACGCCGCCGGCGACGGAGACAGCGGCGACGGAGACAGCGGCAGCGGAGACAGTGGCAGCGGAGACAATGGCGAGGGAGACAGTGGCAGCGGAGACAGCCGGGAGGGGCGCTACTGTCCCCGCTGCGGCGCGCCGCTGGCCTATGAGCGGTATCACTATGCCCACCTGGGTATATACGCCTGTACGGCCTGCGAGTTCCGCCGCCCGGCCCCGGACGCGGAAGCGACGCGGGCTGCCGCCGCGGAAAGCGGGATCCGCTTTACGCTCGCCGGGGTCGAATACGCGACGGCGCTGCACGGCAGTTATAATTTATACAACGCTTTGGCAGCGCTGGCGGCGGCCCGCCGCCTCGGCGTTCCGGCCGAGGCGGGCCGGGCGGCTTTGCGGGAGTTTACCCCCAGAGACGGGAGGATGGAGCGGTTTCAGGTATGCGGGGGGCTTACCCTTATCCTGGTGAAAAATCCCGCCGGTTTTAACGCGGTGCTGGCGGCGGCGACGGCGGGCGCTGCGCCGCTCCGTCTGCTGATCGCCATAAATGACAACGCGGCGGACGGGCGGGATATCTCCTGGCTGTGGGACGTGGATTTTGAGATCCTCGCCCGCCTCGGCCCTACCGGGGACGGCGGGCCGCGCCTGCGCCAGATCGTCTGCAGCGGCCGCCGGAGCGAGGATATGCTGCTCCGGCTCAAATACGCCGCAGTGAACACAGAGGTTTTGCGCCTCGTTCCCGATCCCGCCCAGGCTTTGGCCGCCTTGCGCCGTTTTCCCGCCGCGCCGGGGGAACGGGTCTGCGTTTTGCCCACCTATACGGCGCTGGCCCCGCTCCGGGCTTTGCTGCGCGCCGCCGAGCGGGCGGAAGGAGGCGGGGCTTGAAGATACGAATCGCCCATCTTTACCCGGATTTGCTCAATCTCTACGGCGACAGGGGCAATGTCGCGGCGCTCGCGGCCCGCTGCCGCTGGCGCGGCATTGACTGTTCGGTCGCGCGGATTTCCCTCGGCGCGGCCTGGGACCCGGCGGCGGCGGACATCGTGTTTTTCGGCGGCGGCTCCGACCGGGAACAGGGCATCCTGACGGAGGATCTGAGCCGGCGGGCGCCGGCTTTGCGCGCCGCTTTGGCCGGCGGGCTTGTTTTGCTGGCGGTCTGCGGCGGCCTGCAAATGCTGGGAAGCTATTACCGGACGCCGGGAGGGGAAAAATATCCGGGCCTGGGCCTGCTGGATCTGTACACGGAAGCGGGGGAAAAACGCCTCATCGGCAACGTCAGGGCTGATTTGACCCCGGAAACAGCGGCGGCGGCGGCCCGCGCCTGTCCGGGCGCGGAAAAACTGACGACGCTGGTAGGGTTTGAAAACCACGGCCGCCCCCCTTAACTCGGTCCGGAGCTGGCGCCGCTGGCGCGGCCGCGGCCGGGCGGCGGCGCGGGCAACAACGGCCGGGACGGCGGCGAGGGGGTTCGCTGGCGGAACGTGTTCGGCACTTATCTGCACGGCCCCGTCCTGCCCAAAAACCCGCATATCGCCGATTTACTGCTGTCGCTCGCCCTGGCCCGGCAGGGAGAGCCGCCGGAACTGCCGCCGCTGGACGACGCGGCGGAAATCGCCGCTCACCGGGCAATGCTGGCCCGACACTAAGGCGAGAGAGGGTGAGTAGACGGAGTAAGGAGACGGGAACGGGGAAATACTGTCAGCGTCTTCTCCAGACATAATTTTCCAGCACATAGGTTCCGGCCTGCCTGCCGACTTTTTCATGATTGTAAAAATCGGCAAAGCCCCAGGGGAACGCGGTTTTATGCAAGGCGACATCGCCTCCGATAGTGATGCT
>JAIRRL010000126.1 GCA_031255985.1 Gracilibacteraceae bacterium | reverse complement strand
GCGGAAAAAGCGGGGATTCCCAGCAAGGTTTTTCCCCTTGCCCATTTTGCCGGCAGGCAGGAACAGGAACGGGCCATCGCGTTCTGGCTTGAGGAATTGGATGTGGAATTGCTGATTTTGGCCGGTTATACGCGGATTCTGAGCGAAAAGTTCATCCGGGATATCGGCTGTCCCATCATCAACATTCATCCCGCCCTGCTGCCGTCCTTCCCCGGTTTGCACGCCCAGCGGCAGGCGCTGGCCGCCGGTGTGCGCTACAGCGGCTGTACAGTTCATTTTGTGGACGCCGGCATGGACACCGGCCCTATTATTTTGCAGCAGGCCGTGCCGGTCTACGGGGAAGACACGGAAGAAACGCTGGCTGAACGCATATTGCGCGAGGAGCATTTGCTGCTGCGGGAAGCGGTGCGCCTGATCGCGGCGGGAAAAGTACATTTGGAAGGCCGGAAAGTGAGGATCGAGCGGGAGTCTTAAACAAAAGGAAGGGGTTGCGCCATGCTCTTTGCAAATATCTCTGTTTTGGATGAAAATTTTTCCGTGCAAACCGGCAAATACGTCGCCACGGAAGGGACGCGCATCGCCTGGATCGGGGACGCGCCCCCCGCAAACCGTGATTACGGCCGGGTGTATAACGGGCAAAACAAGCTCCTCATGCCCGGTTTTTTCAACGCCCACAGCCATCTGCCCATGTCGCTTTTGCGGGGGTACGGGGAAAACCTGGCTTTGGACGCCTGGCTGAAAACACGGATTTTCCCTTTTGAAGCCAAGCTGACCGCCGACGACATTTATTACGGCACAATGCTCAGTATCGCCGAAATGCTGCGTTTCGGCGTGGTGGCCGCTTCGGATATGTATTATTTCTGCGAGGCGATGGCTCGCGCCGTGCTGGAATCGGGCGTTAAGGCGAATCTGTCCAGGGGGGTATCCTGTTTTGATGAGAGAGGCTATTATGATTTGCCCGCTTGCCGCGAAAACCGCCATTTGCTGGAAGAATTTGACGGCGCGGGCGAAGGCCGTCTGCTCATTGATTTCGCCCTGCACGCTGAATACACAAACACTGAGCGCGTGATCCGTGAGTTCGCGGCGGAATTGCGCGAACGCGGGGCCAGAGTACAGGTACATGTGTCGGAAACGAAAAAAGAACACGAGGAATGTAAAGCCCGGCATGACGGGCGGACGCCGGTGCAATATCTCTCTGATCTCGGCGTTTTTGACAAACCGGCCGTCGCCGCCCATTGCGTCCATTTGGAAGACGGCGATTTTGCCCTGCTCCGGGCCAAAAACGTCACCGTCGCCACCTGCCCCAAAAGCAATATGAAGCTGGCGAGCGGCGTCGCGGACGCTCCGCGCATCCTGCGGGAGGGCGTAAATCTCGCCCTGGGTACGGACGGGGCCGCCAGTAATAACAACCTGAATATGTTTGAGGAAATAAAATTCTTTGCCCTGGTGCAGAAATGCTTCCATGCCGATCCGGCGCTCATTGCCCCAGACGAAGCCTTGCGCGCCGCGACTGTCGCCGGGGCGCGGGCGCAGGGGCGGATGGAATCCGGTTTGCTCAAAACCGGTTACACGGCCGATCTCATCGTTGTGGATTTAAGCGCCCCTTATCTGCAGCCGCCGACCGATTTGCCGCGCCATTTGCTCTACGCCGCCTGCGGGACGGACGTGGTTTTGACGATGGTGGACGGGCGCGTTCTCTATGAAAACGGTGATTTTCCCACCTTGGATCTGGAAAAAATCACGCGGGCGGCGCGGGCGGCGCAGGAGCGCATACTGTTAGAATTAAATTGACATTTGCGGCGCCGCGCTGTACAATATGGCGGGACAAAGAAACGACCGGCAAATAACCGGCCGGAAGGTGACTTGGCGTGCCGCTGGCAGAAAAACAGGAAAAACTGAAGGAATATCTCAAAAACCTGGGCGGTCTCGCGGTGGCCTTTTCCGGCGGCGTGGACTCGACTTATCTGCTGTATACGGCTCACGCCGTCCTCGGTTCCCGCGCCTTAGCGGTCACGGCGCGTTCCGCAACCTTTCCCGTCCGGGAATTGGACGCGGCCGTCGCTTTTTGCGCCGCCGCCGGCATAGAGCATGTGATTTGTCCCTCCGACGAGCTTGCGATTGAAGGATTTGCATATAATCCTCCCAACAGATGCTATCTGTGCAAGCACAATTTATTTGGTAAAATCAGGCAAATAGCCCTTGCATATAATCTGCCGCATATTGCGGACGGCTCCAATCTTGACGACGAAGGCGACTATCGGCCGGGACTGACGGCGGCGGCGGAACAGGGAGTGAAAAGCCCGCTGCGTCACGCCGGCCTGACCAAGGCGGAAATCCGTGAACTGTCGCGGCGTCTTGGCCTTTCCACTTGGGATAAACCGTCTTTTGCCTGCCTGGCTTCGCGTTTTCCCTATGGCGAACGCATCACAGCCGAGCGTCTCCGGCAAATCGACCTCAGCGAACAGTTTTTACTTGATCTGGGTCTCAAACAGGTTCGCGTCCGCTGTCACGGCGGCGCCGCCGCCCGGCTGGAAACCGACGAAGCCGGGTTTGCTCTCTTATACGAGCGCGCGGTTCGGGAAAAAGTATATTCCCACTTGCGCGGCTTAGGCTTCGCCTATGTGGCTCTTGACCTGCTCGGCTACCGCAGCGGCAGCATGAACGATACCTTGCCGCCGTCTTCATAAGGAGTTCGGAAAAAATTTATTTTTAGGGGCGATTAACCAGCCCCAGGTGATATATCATGGAACAATACTGCGTAACCATCGCCCGCGAATTCGGCTCCGGCGGCAGGCTCATCGGTCAGCTTCTCGCGGAAAAACTGGGCGTCGCGTTCTACGACCGGGAATTGATTGAGCTGGCGGCGGTGGAAACCGGTTTCGCCGCCGAGTATATCAAAGAGGTGGAACATCGGAAAACTTCCCGTCTCTGTTTCGCTTTCCCGGCGCACAATCTCCCCGGCGCCAGCGCCTTTACCGCCGGCGCCGGCGTCTCTGTTCCGATAACGGATCAGGTTTTTTTAGCCCAATCCTCGATCATCCAGCGCCTGGCCGCGGAAAAATCCTGCGTCATCGTCGGCCGTAACGCCGACTATGTTTTGCGGGACAAAGTTTGCTGCGCTCGCGTTTTTATTTACGCTCCCCTGGAATACCGCGTGCTTTTTGCGCGGAAACATTACAATGAAACGCGCTCCGACCTTGATTCCTATATCAAGCGGCAGGATAAGAACCGGCGCGAATACTGCTCTTATTTTACCCAGCGCAAATGGGGCGCTTCCTTTAATTACCATCTTTGCCTTGACAGCAGCATCGGGCTGGAACCTTCCGTTCACGTTTTACTCGCTTTTGTCGCTGAATTTATGCGGCGATTCACTTGATCCGGCCGGAAAACCGCGGTGCCCGCAGGTAGCGCCGCGCCGCCGTCTCGTCTTCTCTCAGCTGGGCGCTTATGGCCGCCGCGCTTGCGAAACGGCGCTCGCCCCGCAGTCTCAGTTCCAAGGTCAAAAATATTTCCTGTCCGTACAGATCTTGGCTTAAATCGAAGAAATGCGCCTCAATCGCGCGCGGGAGACCCTCGCCAAAGGTAGGGCGCACGCCGACGTTCAACATGCCGTCATACCAGAGACCGCCGATAAGCCCGCGCGCGGCGTAAACCCCATTGGCCGGCGTCAGCAAATCATCCGCCAGGCGCAGATTGGCGGTTGGGAATCCCAGCCGCCGTCCGCGTCCGTCTCCGGCTTCCACCCGTCCTTTGATACAGGGGCTGCGGCCCATCATCGCAGCGGCCAGCGTCAAATCGCCTTCCGCCAGGCTCGCGCGGATCGCGGAAGAGGAAATGACGCGCTGGCCCAGTCGTTGCGCCCGCGCGACGCTGACGCCGAACCCATATTCCCGCCCCAGACGGCGCAAATCTTCCGGTTTTCCTTTTCCGCCCCGGCCAAAGGAATAATTGAAGCCGACGACGGCGTGCGCCGTTCCCAGCGGCAACAGGAGACGCCGGGCAAAATCGGGCGGCGGCGTGTCCGCCAGTTCCCGGTCAAAAGGGATGAGGCAGACGCTGTCCACGCCGCATTCCCCCAGCCAGCGGATTTTTGTTTCCTGGTCAGACAGCAGATTTAATTCTTTTTCCGGACTAAGTACTTTCAGGGGATGCGGATCAAAAAGCAAGGCCCCGAACGGCAGCCCGCGCCGAACGGCAATCTCTTTGCCCCGCCGGAGCAAGTGCTGATGCCCGCGGTGTACCCCGTCGAAATTGCCCAGCGCCAGCACCGCCGGTTGGCTTTCTTTTTCCCGTTCCCCAAAATTCCATACTTTCACACTGTTTCCCGCCTTGAATCGTTTTTCTCGCGTTCGCCCCCGCCGGCGGCGCGCAAAACTTTATCCGGACGCAGTTCTCCCGCTTCCACCCGACCGACGCCCAAAAACTCCCCCTCGCAATATACGGCGCAAGCCCCGGCTGGCTGCTGAGACGCGCCCAAGCGCGCCAGCGCCGACGCCAACCCCTGCCGGAAAGCCGGAACGCGGGCAAGCGGCAATTCCAGCACCGGCAGATTCAGACCCCAGCCGAGCGGCAGAATAAAACTCAAATCCCCCGCGGCAAAGCGCGCCGAGATTTCAGCCAGACTGACGCTTTCCTCCAGGCGAAAAGGGCCGGCCTCCAGGCGGCAAAGAGCCGACATATGAGCGCCGCAACCCAGACGATCGCCGAGGTCGCTACATAAGGAGCGAATGTAAGTTCCGTGCCGGCAGGCCACTTCAAACACAGCCCGCGGGTAGCGATCCGGCGTCCATTCCAGCCATTTTATCTCGTAAATCTCTGTTTCCCGCTCCGCTCTGTCCACCACGACGCCCCGGCGGGCAAGATCATAAAGTCTTTGTCCCTTGTGATGCACGGCGGAAAACATGGGCGGCGTCTGCTTTATTTTGCCGGTAAAAGAAAAAAGTGACTTTCGCGCCGCCTCCTGACTGATCTGCGGCGCTTCCCGGCCTAAAACCGTTCCCTCCCCGTCGCCTGTATCCGTGACGACGCCGAAAGTCGCCTCCGCCCGGTAGCGTTTTTTCTGGCTGGTATAATATTCGGCTAACCGCGTCGCCTGGCCGAGACACACGGGCAGGACACCGGTCGCGCTGGGATCCAAGGTGCCGCTGTGCCCGCTCTTTTTCACGCGGAGAAGGGCGCGCAGACGGCGCAGCGCATCCATCGACGTCATCCCGCTCTCCTTGCGCAAATTAATTATCCCGTCCAGAGTTCATTTCCTCCTTCAGCGCCGCCAGCACGTTTTTTGTCACCGTCCGCAGATCTCCCCGGCAGACGCAGCCGGCGGCCCGTTTATGCCCGCCGCCGTGAAAGGAAGCGGCGACGCGGTTGACGTCGGTTGGCCCGTTCGAGCGCATACTGACCTTGACCAGACCCGGCTCGGATTCCTTCAGCAGCACGGCCGCCTCCACGCCCTGAAAAGCCCGGATATAATTGATAACGCTTTCGCTCATATTCAGTTCCGCGCCGGTTTCGGCGTAATCGGCCAAAGACAGCGCGACTAAAACCACGCGCCCGTCGGCGGGGAAAGTCAAGCGGGACAAGGCCCGCTCCAGCAGACGCGCCTGCGCCAGCGAGCGGCGTTCGTAAATCATTTCGTTCAAAGCCGCCACATCGACATAAGGTCTGAGGGCGGCGGCGACGCGCAAGCTGCGCGCCGTGGTGTTGCTGAAACTGAAACGGCCCGTATCCGTGACTATGGCGGTATAAAGGCAGAGCGCCGTCCGTTCGTCTCTGACGGGGCCTAAGCGGCGCAGCAGCCCGTAGATGATCTCGCCGGTCGCCGCCGCTCTGGTATCCACATAATTCCAGTCGGCATAAAGATTATTGGAGACGTGATGGTCAATATTGACCGTCACTTTATCCCGCAGCAACTCCGGCCGCAGCAGCGAACCCGCCCGCCGCGCCTCCGCGCAGTCGATGAAAACGACGAGCGGCGGCAATACCGGCGGCAGGGCGTGAACGATCCGTTCCGCCCCAGGTAAAAAACGCAGATTGGCCGGCGGTTCCTCCGCGTCGAAACAAGTGACCGCCGTTCCCCGCGCCTCCAGCGCCCAGGCCAAAGCCAAAGCCGACCCCAGCGTATCGCCGTCGGGAGCGACATGGGAAACAATCAGCGCCGCCTCCGCTTGCGTCAGCAGATTGATTATGGCGCTCGCCGCGCCTCTTGCCGGTCTGCCCGCTTCCTTCGTCAATTTTCGTCCTCCGCCCGATAGGCGTCCGTTTCCGTCGCCCCTACTTCGCGCAGCACAGCGGAAATCCGCGCCCCTTGCCGGATGGAAGGGTCGTACACAAACCGCAGTTCCGGCACATAATGAGCGGTCATGGTTTTACCCAGTTCGCCCCGGATAAAACCGGCCGCGCTGTTGAGTGCTTTCATGCTTGTCGCCACCGCTGCTTCTTCTCCTAAGACACTGACGTACACACGGGCAAGACGCAGGCTCTTGTCTGTTTTCACCCCGGTCAGCGTGACAAAACCAAGGCGCGGGTCTTTTACCTCTTCGCTGATAATGCGCGCGACTTCGGTTTTAATATGCTCGGCCAGGCGAAATACCCGATGCTTGCTCATAAATTACGTTTTACTTCCTCCATAATATAGGACTCCAGCACGTCGCCTTCCTTGACGTCGTTAAAATTACTCAGGCCGATGCCGCACTCATATCCTTCCACCACTTCTTTTACATCGTCCTTGAAGCGGCGGAGCGACTCAAGCGCGCCGGTGAAGACGACGACGCCGTCCCGGATGACCCGCACCTGGGAAGCGCGCAGGATCTTACCGCTTAACACATACGAACCGGCGACGGAGCCAACCTTGGGCACTTTTATCACCTGGCGCACTTCCGCCCGGCCCTGAACCACTTCGACAAAATCGGGGTCAAGCAAGCCCTCCATCGCCGCTTTTACATCGTCGATGGCGTTATAGATGACGCTGTATAAACGTATATCCACCCCCTGCAGCTCGGCGGCCGTTTTAATATTCGCGTCGTGCCGCACGTTGAAGCCGATGATGATGGCGTTGGAGGCGGCCGCCAACATAACGTCCGACTCGCTGATGCTGCCCACGCCGCCGTGAATCATGTTGACGCGGGCTTCCGCCGTGCTGAGTTTGACGAGTGACTGACGGAGCGCTTCGACCGATCCGTGCGCATCGCCCTTGATGATGATGTTCAGGTCTTTGACTTCGCCTTCCTTGATCCGTTCAAACAAATCATCCAGACTGATCTTGCCCCGTTGCTTGACTTCCTCCGCTTTGTGTTCGTCTATGCGCGCCCCCACGATTCCGCGCGCCAGTTTTTCATCGGCGACTACATGGAAAACGTCGCCGGCGTCCGGAGGTTCCGATAAACCCTGTATTTCCACCGGCATGGACGGAACCGCTTTTTTGACGCGCCGGCCCTTGTCGTCCACCATCGCCCGGATGCGGCCGAAGGAGCGGCCGGCGACAAAAACGTCGCCCACGTTCAGCGTCCCTTTCGCCACCAGTACCGTCGCTACCGGCCCCTTGCCTTTATCCAGCTTGGCTTCGATGACGGAACCTGTGGCCGGGCGCAGCGGATCGGCCTTCAATTCTTTCATTTCCGCCACCAGCAGAATCATCTCCAGCAGATTTTCGATATTCTGCCGCGCTTTGGCGGAGACCAGCACGGCCACTACGTCGCCGCCCCAGTCCTCGACCAGCAGCCCTTGCTCCGTCAGTTCCTGTTTTACCCGTTCCGGATTGGCGCCCGGCTTGTCCATTTTGTTGATAGCGACAATTATCGGCACCCCCGCCGCTTTGGCGTGATTGACAGACTCCACGGTTTGCGGCATCACGCCGTCGTCCGCCGCCACGACCAGCACGGCGACATCCGTTACCTGAGCGCCGCGCGCCCGCATGGCGGTAAAAGCTTCGTGTCCAGGAGTATCCAAAAAAGTAATTTTCTGACTTTTGTATTCGACCTGATAGGCCCCGATATGCTGGGTGATGCCTCCGGCTTCCGAAGCGGTGACGTTAGTGGAGCGAATGGCGTC
>JAIRRL010000058.1 GCA_031255985.1 Gracilibacteraceae bacterium | reverse complement strand
ATATAATAATTTTACATTTTTTACAAATTAAGGTTTGGGAGCAAGGAGGAAGGGGTTTCCGACTGATAGAGATGGACGACCGAGAGGATGAAATTGTAGCCGGCCCGCAAAATAGGATAACTCATGGATTCCTGTACGACGCTCCAGCTTTCGTTGGCGTCTATGATCGGAGCCGCCGCGCCGACGACGAGCGAGAGCAGGAGGAAAGAGCCGCAAAAGCCCAGGATCAGGCCGCCGCCGCGATCAGCCGGGGAAAGAGCTTCCGCCAGCGGTTGGATGACGAGGGCGACCAGTATGTTCACGACAAGAGTGCAAATGATGAAAAGCAGCACCAGCGCCATGGTGTTCATGATAAAATCGGTGAGCTGGGTTTGCAGTATCTGCAAGGGCGAGCCACTCTCCGGCAGGATGAAGCCCTCCGGGATAGCGACGTCTTCCGGCATGGTAAAATCTTCCGGCAGAGCGCCGTCTTCCGGCAAAGTAAAGCCCTCCGGCAAAGTCAGGCCGCCGCCGGTTCCGGCTTCCGGGCCGGAACCGGCGAAAACCCCGCCGGCGTTTTGCAAAACAATGCCGACCCACGGCTCCACCACGTCGCGCAGCGGATAGACGCCTTCGATCAGGCTCAAAAAGGGCTTGTAGAACAGGAAAGCGACGACTACCGCCCCTATTTTGCCGGCCAGCTTAACGATTCCGGCCAGCAGGCCTTTGCGAAAACCCGCAAAAGCGCTCCACAATATGATAACCAGCACGATCAGATCAAAAGCCATCGTTTCCCCCCGCCGCAGCCGCCCCGGCAAACTCCGCCGCCCGTCCTTCCCGCGCGATTTGTCCTCCCGCGAAAAAATAACATTCGTCGGCGGCGGCCAGAGCCAAATCCATGTTTTGTTCCGCCAGTAAAATAGTGACGCCCAGAGCGTTGATCGCCGGAATACAGCGCAGGAAAGCCTCGGCCTGGGCCGGGCCGAGACCGCGCGTCGGTTCGTCCAGTAAAAGGAGGGCCGGCCCGCGCAGCAACGCCCTGGCGATGATCAGCATTTGCTGTTCCTCGCCGGGCAGAGAGCCGGCCGGCTTGTGCTGTCTGAGCCGCAACGGGGGAAAAACCCGCAGCGCCGTTTCGATCCGCGCCGCGTATTCCGGTTGGGAGGCTGTCACCTGTAAGTTTTCCAGTACGGTCATCCCGGCGAAAATCCGCCTTTCCTCCGCAACCTGGATAATCCCCAGATTTTCCGCCTGTTCCCCGGCGAGATCGCGCCCGCGAAAAGAAACCGTACCCGCGCTGGGCCGGATAGTCCCGGCGATGGTTTTGAGACATGTGCTGCGCCCCGATCCGACGTCGCCGCACAGCGCCGCCACCGTCCCTTCCGCCACCCGGAAGGAAACGTCTTTCAGAGCGTGGATTTCACCGTAATAAACATTGACTTTTTCCAAACAGAGCATTGGCCCTCTCCCTCAAGGAGTTTTTTCCCGCGAATCCCGTTCTCAGGCGTAAGGGGCCAGGAGGCTCTTGATTTCGGCGACTGATTTGTCGATCACCGCTTTTTCCGCCGGCGTCAGAGCCAGGTCGATTATTTTTTCAATGCCGCCGCCGCCCAAAATCGCCGGGACGTTCAGCGCCACGTCCCCGTAGCCGAATTCGCCTTCCAGGTTGACGACAGCGGAAAACAGGCGGTTTTCGCGCAGCAAAATGGAGGAGGCCATCGCGGTCAGCGCCGCCGCCGGGGCGAAGTAGGCGCTGCCGGTACCGAGCAAATTGACGATTTCCGCGCCGCCGCCCTTGGTGCGCCGCGTGATTTCCTCCAGCCGCGCCTCAGAGACGAGACTCGGCAGCGGTACGGAATTGACGGCGGAGATGCGGGTCAGGGGCAGCATGTCGTCGCCGTGTACGCCGAAAACCAGCGTCGTCACGTCCGCCGCTTTTACGTTTAGTTCCTCGGCGACAAAAGCGCGGAAACGCGCTCCGTCCAGGACGCCGGCTTGTCCCAGCACTCGCAGCCGCGGCAGGCCGGAATATTTGAGGGCGAGATGGGTGATGATTTCCACCGGGTTGGTCAGCACCAGAATAACCGCGTCCGGCGAGTGTTTCACCGCTTCGGTCACAACGCTCTTGATGACTTCCGCGTTGACTTTGATCAGGTCGTTGCGGGTCATGCCCGGTTTGCGGGGCAGCCCGGCTGTGATGATCACGAGGTCGGAGCCGGCCGTGTCCCCATAGTCGCCCGTCCCGATGATCCGCCGACTGGCGCCGAGCAGCGGCGCGGCCTCCAGAATGTCCAGGGCCTTGCCCTTGACGGTGTTGGTAAACTGGGGCAGATCGATCACTACGACGTCGCCCAGGTTTTTGAGCATGAGTAAAAAAGCGGTGGTTATACCGGTGTTGCCGCCGCCAACGACAGTGATTTTATTGGTTTTCATGGTTATTGTCCTCCGTAAGCGTTTTTTCGTCAGTGTTTTTTTGTAAGTGTTTTCTTACCTAAATGTTTTTCTTGCTTAAGTGTTTTTTCGCGGATTTTTCTTGCCTGAGTGTTTTTTTCGCGGATTTTTCTTACCTATTATAATGGGATAAAAATACCCGGCAGGCCGCTTCGCTGTCGGCGTCAAAGCCAAATTCGGCCATTGTTTCGCCGATCAGGCGGATCGCCAGCAAAAATTCGTCTTCCCGCGTGTTGCCCATATGCCCCATCCGGAAGCCTTTGCCGCTTAAATCGCCCAAAAGCCCGGCCACGATCAGTTTTTTCTCCTTCAGCCCAGCCCTGAAGGAAACATCTTCCAGTCCGGCCGGGTAGAGGAAACAGGATAAAGTCGGGGCGGCGTTTTCCGGGGCCGGGAGGGAAGAGAGGCCGTACAGCGCCAGCGCCGCCCGCATCCCGTCTCCGATGCCGGCGTGGCGGGCGAAACGGGCGGCGAGGCCCTCGCGCTCGATTATTTTCATCGCCGCGTGATAGGCGTAGATCATGTTGACCGGATGGGTGGCAAAATATTTACTCGGTTCGCGCATTATGTCGCGCCAGTTGGCGATGTCGCAGTAATAGCTGCCGGCTCTGGGCAGCGCCGCCCGCGCCCTGAGGGCGGCCGGGCCAAAAACGGTTATCGCCAGACCGGGCGGGGCGCCGATCGCTTTTTGCGAGGCCGTCAGTACGAGGTCGATCCGGCATTCCGGCGCGCCGTAAGCGCGGGACATATCTTCCTCCATTGCCGCCGCCGCGCATACGCCGTCGAGCAAAAAGAGGGCGCCGTTGTTTTTCACTATCGGAACCAGCGTCGCCAGATCCGCCATGACGCCGGTGGAGGTATCGACATGAGTTACCGCGACCGCTTTGAAACCGCCGTCGCGCAGCCGGGCTTCCACCGCCGCCGTCGGAACCGGCTCTCCCGGCGGGGCGCCGAGTTTTTCCGCCTGAATACCCAAAGCCGCCGCCACTCCCAGGAAGCGATCGCCGAAATAACCGTGGCTGATCACGAGCAGTTTTTCCCCCTGGGCGACAGTGTTCGCCAGAGCCATTTCCATGGCCAGCGTCCCCGAACCGGCGACGACATACGCTTCCCCGTCGCGGGCGCGGAATATTTCCTTGGTCAAATTCAGCGCTTCCTTGAACAGCGCCGCCAACCTGGTATCCGTGTGCGCCATCGTCTCGCGGCCCAGCGCCGCGTAAACCTCGTCCGTTACCGGCGTGGGGCCGGGAATCAGCAGCAGTTCCTTGTTAGGCATACTTGGGTTACTTCCTTCCTGTTTCTGTCGCGCAAAACCGCCGCCGGAGACGACGGCCGCGCCCCCGCCGGGGACACGCCCGAATCAGAGATTATTATAGCATATTAAGCGCAAAATGCCAAAAAATTTTTTTCCGCCATAATTAACCTTGCCAAGGCCGAACGTTGACATGACGCTGATCCTAAAAAGCTTGGGCGTGGACGCCGATCTGCGCCTGCCTGTGTTGGCGGAATTGCGAAGGTTGAAAAAATCCGTTGACGAAGCGGGCATGGCTTGATTTTATGCTACTTAAAAAAATATCGCAAAAATATGCTGCAAGCACCGAAATTCTAATGCTTGCGGTTATGTGCCGTCAAACTCTGGATGCGGAAAA